>JBGSRE010000457.1:0-3322 GCA_041737755.1 Oligoflexus sp. | reverse complement strand
GATGGGATGGCCTGGCATCCTGTTGGGGGAATAAGAACCTATGAACCTGCGAGATTCTTGATCTGCGATCATGATGGCGATGGGGAGCGGGGGCCGGAACTCTATCTTGTTTCAGGCAATTTTTATGATCGAAGCACGGACTCAGAGACGGCTGTGCTTGCGCGCTGGGTGAACCAGCAATGGGACATTTGCATTGAACAAAGTCAACTGCAAGCAAGTTTCTACTCTGTGCGAAGTGCGATTGTCCATGACGAGGATGGCAACGGCCCCGCGCCGACATCGATATTTATTGGTGGTGGGCCGCTCTATCTGGATGATACCTACGTGAACATCGTTCGATGGGACGGCGAGAATGTTTCGCGAGTGGAGGACTCGCCAAAGTTTCTTGCCCAGTTCGCACATCACGATGCCGATCCCGATGATGAGCATCCACCGCAATTTCATGCTTTTTACCACCAGGAGGCGTATACATGGGATGGCCTCTCCTGGAGTACAATTCCTGGCGGTCTTCAGTTCTCTATCATCCCTCCTCATCCGCAATACCTCCTCCGCCATGACTACCCTTCATCGATGGACTTTGATTTCGATGGTGAAGGACCTGACTTACCTGTGCTCGTTCTTGGTGGTCAGAATTCGCGGTCCTCGCGAACGGTGGACGGCGTTATCCGTGTGGTGCCGGATCGCTTTTTGAGCCTCTACAGGGACGGGGAATGGTCCGGCTTCGATCGGGGACTGATGCTCGATCTGCGGGAGTACCTTGTCTCCACGAACGAACTCTCGTCCTTTGATATCGATCCAAGTGATGATGATCCGGCGATGCTGTTGGTGCGTGGACGGTTTAGCCACGCCGAGGATGCAGTCGCGCATCCCGGAATTCCACTCGGAGGTGCTGATCGGCTTCGGAATCGCGTCCATTGGGACGGTTCGAACTGGCAGACGCCGCCCGAAGGCACGGATGAAATGGTCTCCAAAGTGCTTCGCCTCGATCGCTCATTTTGGAACATAGCTGGCCCAGTGACTATCTCCGCATCCTTCAGGTGACCCCCAGCGGCATTGTCATGGATGTGAGTTTTGGCAACGAAGTTGATCAAATGCCAGCTATTTTGCATCGATATCCGGCGCAGCGGATCGACTTTCAGCCCGGCCAACAGGATATTTATATCCATCTCCGGCATGTCGGGTCGGTGCGCATGCCTCTGCGCCTCTGGTCCGAAGAATCGTTTCAGCACAGTGCTTACCATGAAGAAATTGCGGCCGGTATCCTCGTTGGTGTGACTCTGGCCATGATGCTTTACAATATCTTCCTGTTCATTACCTTTCGCTTCAAGCAGCAGGTCTATTATATTGGCTTTCTGGTCGCAACTTTTTTGTATCTGTTGTTCTTTTCGGGCCTCTCGCAAAACATTCCGGACCCCTGGCGTATGCTCTTTAGCAAGACTTGGATTGCTTCCTTGTCGCTCATGTGCACTTTTCTTTGCTATTTCACGGTGCATTTTTTGGAGCTTCGTGAAAAGTCGCTGTGGATCTCGCGCGCTCTGCGTTTTTATGCTTGGTTTTTTTGCTTTACAGCAGCTTTAAATTTTGTGCACGGAAAGAGTGCTTTTATGCTTTTTAGCGGTATGGCTCCGCTTTTTATGTTGTCCTGTATATGGGCTGGATGCCAGGGAGTGTGGAAAAAAGGTCGGCCGGCTATCTTCTATCTGCTGAGTTTTTCCTTCGTACTCTTGGCTGGTTTACTGGAGAATTTTATTACCCAGGGCTTGGTCGATCCAAAATGGACCTTTTGGCCCTTTTTTGCTGCTTCCAATTTGCAGGCGATCCTGCTCTCACTGGCCATCGGTGATAAGTTGCATTTGAATCAAAAGCAAGCCCATCGAAAGATTGTCGACCTGAATCAAAAATTGCAGCAGAATGTGGATCATGTCAATGATCTCGTTGAGCAAAAGACTCGAGAGATCCGCTCTATTATGACCAATCTCCCCCAGGGTATTCTTATGATCCAAAAGGATCTCAGCATTCACAAAGATTATTCCGCCTACTGTCAGCAGCTTTTTGAACAAACTGAATTGGGAGGCAAGAAGGTCCTCAGCATTATATCCCAGGGTTTGCAGCTGGGGGCTGATCGACTGGCTCAATTGGAAGCTGCTCTGCACGCCTGTTTAGATGGACCTGAGATCGCCTTCCAACTGAATCAAGACTGCTTTCCTCATGAATGCCGTCGACTCAATCATAAGGGTGTGCAACAAACGCTGGAAATGGATTGGCATCCTATTGTCGATCCTGAAGGCCAGATTGAACACATACTTCTCACTGTCCGTGACGTGACATCCTGGCGAAGTCTGCAGCGCCAGTCGAATGAACAGCTGCATCGACTGGAACTTATCGGTGAAGTTATCAATGTGGAGCCGGCTGGATTCCTGCGTCTGATGAAATCCTGTCGGGCGTTTCAGGCTGAAAATCAGCGTCTTCTTCTCAACTTGACGGCTCATGATCCAGAGGTGAATAAAATTCTTTTCATCAATCTGCATACGATGAAAGGAGTCGCTCGCAGTCTGCACCTCCATAAGATGTCGGACCTTTATCACAGTATTGAACAGTACCTTGCCGACTTGCAGATGGGCCAGGTAAATTTTTCCCAGGACTTGATGCAAAAGCATATGCAGGATATTTCAGATCTTCTCGATGTCTATGAGTCGGTGAGTAAAAAAGATCTGGGACGTTCCATGCTTGTCGATGAGCATGCTGTGGTGTCGATGAAAGACCTTGAACCCTTTGTTCAAAGAATCGATAAACTGGATCTGGCAAATCCCCAAGATACGCGGAAATTCGTTAATGATGTGAGCATGCTATTCATGCAGCTCTACTTCCAGGCCCCCAAGAATGTGTTCCTCGATATATTTTCAAGTCTCACGCGACTGGCCAAAGATTTGGCCAAGGAAGTGCCCCAAGTCAACCTGGAGTTGGGGGAAGTGTTGCTGTCGCGCGAGGCCGAGGATTTGTTTCGCAATGTCTTTGTCCATCTCCTACGTAATAGCATGGACCATGGCATTGAAGGCCCGAAAGAGCGAATGAAGAAAGGCAAGGCCAGCAAGGGCGTGATTTCTGTTCGCTTGCGTGCCACGGCTATTGGCCTCGAAGTTATCTATGGCGATGATGGCCGAGGGCTTGATCTAAGAAGTATTAAAGCTGCTGCTGAGAGGCGAGGTCTCCTGGCACCTGACGCGAAACCGACCCTTCAGCAACTGGTCCAGTTTATTTTCACGACTGGCTTCACCACCTCCCCTACCATTTCGGTCATCTCGGGTCGCGGTGTGGGTATGGA
>JBGSRE010000454.1:0-4745 GCA_041737755.1 Oligoflexus sp. | reverse complement strand
GCCGCGGATTTCCTCAAAGAGCTGATCGAAACCTTCGCTGTGGGTGGGAATTATTTTGAACATGCTGAGAATGGAACGCAGCGCCTTAATATCGGTATCAATGGCCTTATCCACCCCAGGGTACTGCACCTTAAGGCAGATCTCTTCGCCGGTGGCTTTGATGCGAGCCCGATGCACCTGGCCCATGGAAGCGGCGGCTAAAGGCTCCGGGTCGATTTCCAACTCGCCCAGTACTTCAGCGCTGAGACGTCTTTTGAGGATTTTTTGAATTTCAGGCCATTCTACAGTTTGACTTTGTTCATTGAGCGACTTGAGTGATTTGACGACTTCCTCAGGCAGAAAATGCTCACCGTAAAGGGCCAGCATTTGACCGACCTTCATGAGACTGCCTTTGAGCTTGCCTAATTCTTTGGCCAACAGTTTGGCCTGCGATTCGAGCAGTGCCTTGAAGTGTAAATCGCGCTTGTCGCTGTCCGAAAGAATTCCTTTAAGTCTGCTCATTGCAATTGACGCACTCGATTGAAGAGCGAATTTGCTAAGGCTTAAACTGCGATCAAAGAATCCAGATTTGATTCTCTTTAGAGTCTTTTTTTGAGTCAAGGTCGGCTCCTCTGCCGTAGGCTGTAGGCCGTACAGCTTATTGAAACAGATTCCTCATGAGAAAACAATGACAGTGAAGGCGCCGTACTGACACAAAAAAGGGCTCCCATGAGGAGCCCTGGAGGCACTTGAAAAAAGAGCTGCTTACCAGATCTTCACTTGCTTGTCTTCTGGGAGGACCATAGCGTCGGTCTTTTTACAGGAGAAGACTTCAGCAAAGGCTGGCTGATTCTTCATCTGCTGGTTGACGCGGGCCCAGCCACGGCTATGGGGGTCTGTTTTGAGCAGGGCCTCAGACATTTTCGGCAATTCAATGCCACACCAGACGCGAGCGTACTGGAGGAAGAAATCTTTTTTCTTATCCTTATCACCTTTGCCTTCTGGAAATGCCGCTCGATAGGCGAAAGTTACACCGGTGAGGTCACCGATGTTCTCGCCTAATGTCAGTTCGCCATTGTGGCCAATAGCATTAAACTGTTCAACAAAGGCAAGCCCACGCTTTTTGAAGTTATCGACGTCCTGATTGCTCATCCACTGGCGAAGTTTGCCCGTATCGTCATACTTTGCACCCTGGTCATCAATGCCATGCCCCAGTTCGTGGCCGATGACAGCGCCGACAGCGCCTAGGTTGGTTTCCACAGAAATTTTGGGATCGTAGAACGGATACTGGAGAATGCCGATCGGCATGACGAATTTGTTATCGGAAGGACTGTAGTAGGCATTGACTGTCAGTGGGCCCATGCCCCATCGATCTTTATTACGATTCTCGCTCAGTTCTTTGAACATGCGTTCTGTTTGAACTTTTTCCAAAGCAGTCTGGTTAGCCAAGGGTGTTGTGGCTGTGTACTTTGCGGGAGGATTGAAATACCACTCGTCCTCATTGCGCGGTTTTACTAAATGCAATTTGGCGTTTTTCATTTTAGCGATCGCGCCTGCTTTGCCTTCAGCCGTGAGCCATTGGTTTTGATTGACGCCTTCAATGATAGAGCTGCGGACCGATTCGGCCAAAGCGATGAACTTTTCTTCGGGAAAATCAGGAAACATCAGGGGTAGAAGTTCGGCATCCAGCTCTTTGTTGAAGGAACGCATGACCAACTGGGTACAGCGTTCCTGCCGTTCTGGACGAACTTTGGATTCACCCAAATGTTTTTGACGGAAGGCGAACCGGGTATTGAAGAAATCCGGATAGGCATCGTCCATGAACGGAGCCAAGGCTTGGTAGGCATAGATCGCTTTGAGTTTGTTCAGATCGTCTTTGGCTAAAGCCTTTTCCATCCATGCGTATGTTTCAGGAACGAAGTGACGAATACTCGTATTGGCTGGCACGCGTTCCAATTCTTTGGCGAGCTGGAAACTGGGGTACTTTTTAAGAATCTCCGCCTTAGTGATCGAAGATTTGCGGGAATATATTTCGCGCATTTCGGCAGGTAAGGGGAATACTTTGGCGAAGTCAGTTTCCATGGCGACGACCGATTTAGCTTGTTCGGCGGCTTTTTTATCGCCGATGGTGCTAAAGAAGCTTGCCACGACCTTTTGATAGTCAGCTGCAACTTCTGGTTTGAGATAGTAAGAACGTTCGGGCAAGGTCATCAAGCTGCCCATGAAAAGGAAATCATAGCGATCGGGATTGTCCTGATTTGCTGTACTGCCCACATCGATAAAGGTGGGTTCTGAAGCAGCGCGTTGTTCGGCCAGAAATTTCACAAATTCGGGACGAGTCTTGATTTTTGCCAGTTTAGCCAGAGTTGATTTTACCAGCTCTTGCTCTTCAGCCTTACGGGCGTCGACATTCATGCAAGCGCCGTAAACGGTGCCTAAAGTTTTGGATCGCTCGGACAGATCTTTACCGCTCTTCAGCTGTTGATCCAAGTCGAGCAGAAAAGCTTTCTTTTTGTCGAGAATTCTTTCGCGAGAATCTGAAAAAGCAAAAGTATGTGAGCTGCGGTCATCGCGAAGTTTGAACGAGCTGATGACATTGGAACACGCATACTCATAAAAATTTTCGCAGGGGCTAACGTTGGGGTTGACCGGAAATTCCCGCCGATCGGGGATCGCGCTGGAGGGGCCCTCGGCCGCTGTTGGGGCGGCTGCGGCAAAATTGGCCAAAAAAGTGATCGCCAGCAAGGCTGGAATCCTAAGCTGCATACTTTACTCCGTCAAAAATACGCTAATAATCATGAAAGTGTCGACTCTTGCGAATGTTCTAGCTAGGAATTAGGCTGTTTGCCAAGTGCTTGTTGAAGCCAGATTGAGGAAGTCTTACGATTTTCTTAAAGGCTTCCTCAGCGAAGTTCTGCTCACAGATTTCGTGTTTTGCAACAGTGGGATTGATCCGATCTGATAAGAATAAATAATTTCAAGAATTTTAATGGGGCTGTTAATTTTATTCATGACTCCTTCGAGTTGTTTTGATCCCCTCTAGTGTCGGTGGAGCTAGGGCGAGCTCCCCGACCTATAGGATCGACCTTGATCCTTTAGGTCTAGCCCCCATAGCTATCCGTCAATCTTCGTTCTTGTCTTTATTTCTTTCCCATCTCATACCAAATCGATTTAAGATTCGCATCCTATTCCTATTAAGGAGTGGAAAAACTCGCTTTTTCACGTTGCGGAGCGCCGTCTTGGAACCTATCGATCCTGTTCTTCTTGAGTTGGAACCATTTGTGCGCGCCAATCTGGGTGAATATCTTCGCCGCGATTTGGACCGTGAGTATCAGCCCAAGCACCGCAGTAGAGCCAATAAACTCGGGCCACAGGCGCTCGAAGAACTGCGCTTGTCTGGGGAACAACTCCAGGTGCTGGTGCGAGATCAAGGCCAGCTGCATAAAGTGGATATGACCTTTCCGCTTTTCGATCTCGACAGCGATTTTACCTTTATCCAGTGTACGTGCCTCCGCGATGCCCTCAGTCTCGAACCCATTCGCTGTCATCATATGTTTCTAGCCCAAACTGGGGTGGCCCATCGGCTCGCTCTTATCAAAGCACAGCCCGTTGCGGAAGATTCGCTTGGGGTCCTGCAGCAGCTTCTGTCGGCTGATGGGGTCAGTCCTGTGGATGAAGAGCACTTGCTTTTGGAACAGCGCTGGCTGTTCCTGTGGGAGGCTTCCACCGGAGGCCTGAGTGCTGAACGCTATACGAGGAATCGTTTTGACCGCGAAGCAAGCTGGCAAAGACAGGGTCGTTGGCCGAGTAGTGAACTCTTAGCCGCGCTGTCGGACGCAAAGGATGAGCTGAGTCTCAGCCTGCGTGCAGCTTTGATAAAAGGTGCCAATCGACCCGACCGGGAGCTTTTTGAAGTCCTGCGCCTGCTCGAAGGCCATCACGCCATGATCTTGGAACAAAGAGAGACGCGTGAGCCCATTGCCGTGCAGCTGGCGCCCTGGCATTTAGGGATTCGCGAGGAGCTAGAGGGTTTTCGCCTGCAGATCGAGATAGGCCCGAAGAGTTTGCCGCCGTGGAAATTAGTTTCCGGAGCGGGACTGATTGCTTTTGATGAGCCTAGCCAGGTTCTTTATCTCAGCGGTTTGGATATGCGCAGTGAAGCTTTGGTCCAGGGGGTGATGCAGCAGAATCGACTGATCCCTTTGGCCAGTCGTGAGCTGATGCTCGATTTCATTGAAAAGCTCGATCCTGGGATTGCTGTCCTTTGGGCAGAACAAGCTTTGCAGCGGGTTGAAAACTTCAAGCTGCAACCCATGCTCCGCCTGAGTCCCTTTCAAAGAGGCGGAATGAAGGTTGAAGTGTGGCTGCAGCTCAGCGCCGGTACTTCGGTGCGAGCCGGAGTGGGTCCGGAGGAGTTGCGTGAGCGCAGTCGCCGTGGTCCGTTGCGGCAATTTATTCGCGATTTTTCTGCCGAAAGAATTCTGCAGCGAAAGCTTGAGCGGTTGCTCGATTTGGAAATTCTCCCATCCCCTGAACCGTCGGTGTTCATTGCCTATAACGATGAAGTAGCCCTGGCATTGATGGCCCATATTGAAGAGCATAAGCAGGATTTGCAGCTGCTCATTGAATGGCCAGCGGCTCTCGCTGGGCAAGATAAACCCTCTCAGCGATTTCCATGCCTACCACAAAAAAGTGGAGCTGATGGATAAGCTGGGGTTCATCCATAAATTACCGCGATTTGATGGGGAAATGCTTGATCTCTTGCT
>JBGSRE010000449.1:0-14015 GCA_041737755.1 Oligoflexus sp. | reverse complement strand
GATACCTCTCGATTCGATCGTTGGCTGTCTACTTTTGATACAGACGAAAAGCAGAAGTCTATTCCTGGCATGCAGAAAATTCTATTCAATCGAACGGCCATCACTTTTATCCTGGAGCAGTATCCTGTATTGGAACAGTGTTTTCGCCAGCGTCAATCCTTGAAAATCTGTTCGAATCTTTCCTTGCCGGATCAAAGTGTCTTTTTAAAGACGGCTTGGCGTCGCAGCGAAGATGGCTTCAGACTCGAATTCTTTCCTACGGATGTCGAAAGTCTCCGGCAACAGTGGCAAGAGGAGCATTGGACAGCTGCTTATCAAGGAGAACCTGAATTCGATGAAACTTTCGCAATCCGAACGCAGTCGGGTCAAAAGTTTCATTTGGTCGCCATGCATGCCACGATGAAAGTCATAGGTCAGTGGTTTTGGTCATCGATCTGGTTAGGCCGGGATCCTGGCAAAGATTTTTCTGCCGAGCAGCCTGAACATTGGCTGAAACCATGGATCTCCTATCGGATGTGCAGCGTCTATGGATTGCACGCACCCCTGCGTGAACAGTCCATTGCACCCTCCTGGCCCCCTGATCTGGTCCGCATCGCTCAGGAACTGCAAACCTTGGCAGAACCCAATTGGTGCAGCAATCCCTATCTGGAACCGGGCATCAACAACCAAAAAACTAACTGCAGCGGCTGTCATCAATTTGCTGGATTGAATTGGAATCAGCAAGAATTCAATCGGCGATTGAGTTCTGATCTGCCGAGTTTACTGCAACCCTCGCCCTTGCAAGGTCCTTCTGATTCGATATGGTCACTGTTTGTAGGGCCAGAACCCCTTATTTTTCCCATCATGGATAGCATCGAATACTTCGATGTCTATGACCCTTATTAGCAAAGTATGGAGAGCTCACATGAAATGTTTGTGGATAATCGGCATTTTCAGCATGATCGCCAGTCCGATCCTTGCCCAAACCCGTTATGAACGGGCCGAAAGAGCAGCCAACATCATCGGCATAGGCCGCAGTGGTGCCTGCAGCAGCTGTCACGCTACCAACTCCGAACAGACCTTACGCCGATGGGCTCAGAGCCATCGAAGGGTTCTAGGCAAGTGTTTGGGTCGCCCTGAACTCACGGCCAAAGAAAGGCTCTTTTGCCTTTCGGATCAAAACATCGATGAAGAGCTCAAATTACGTCCTCACTCCTTAGGATTCTGGAGTGCAGCACTGCATCTTTCCACTCTGACTGGCGTCCTGCAGGACGCCCTGGGTGAAGATGCCAGCAAAGATTTGCAAAGCAAACTTCGCGAAACCACGGTGATGCCCTTGCGCGCCAATAGCCTTTTGACGGAAACAGAGTTTCAAGAGGTCCGCAGTTGGGTCGAAGAAGGAATGCCATATCTGAGTGAACTCTTAGCGCCCTATCAAGGCCCGACCCAATGCGAAGCTTTTCTTGCTCCTGAATTGAAGGATCATTTGCAATGGATGCAGGACTGGGGATGGAAGAAACGCAATGCTGACCGAGGTCTCAACATGTTTGCTTGTGGAGTCCAGCAAGACTCTTGTTTTGTCCAACAGAAAAATGGCCAGGATATCTTCCCAGACGTTAGCAGCAGCCAAAATTTTTCGGCTTGGAAAGCCGATACTGCAACACAACTTCGCCAGCTTGACGAGCTAAAAAGCGAAACCCAGTATTGGATTCGAGCCTCGGCCGACGGACGTTTCATTGCCTATGGCGGGGAGCCTTCCGGAGTGATTGACTTGCAAAGTCGTCTGACCGGAGCTGCTGAAACGCGCAAGATCACGGTCGATGCTCTTTATGATCCAGGATTTTTTCCCGACGATTCCGCTTTTGTTTTTCAGGGCAACCGAACAGCGATCTGTTCCACTTCACTTTTAAAAAATCCTAATACGCAATCCATCGATTTTTCTGAGGATGCGTGTACCACCAGCGATCAGGTTCAAATCCCTCTCTATCAAGCAATTGGTGCCAGCCTGGATGGTTCGGATTATCTGGCCGCCACAGGTGAATTTGTGAGTGACATCGGTGACGGTCCGCTTTTTCATAAAAGTTTCTCGAGCGATGATCTCCTTGCCGCTCCTCGCTCCCGGCTCTACTTACAGTCCTTGGAATTCGATGGAGTTCGTTGGGTTTCCCGCGAGCCTCAAGTTTTCGATAGTGCCTGGGAAAAAGATTGGGGCTTGGCCCCCTCCAATCGTCTCATTATCAGCCGTCTGGAAGCTCGCGTAAATGGTGCCATGAAGCATATTGGCTATCAGCTCTATCAACTCAAGAAGCAAAGCAATCCCGGCAGTGCAGCCATCTATAACAAATCCATGGTAGGACGGCTGTGCTTTGACGGACTCAAAGGCGGCTTTTCTTTTGATGATCGCTTCTTTGTCAGCTACGGCTATATCAAAGCCGATGACTTCCGTTTGCTCGGCTACGAGAGCGCCGACGATCCGGAATTCCAAGCTCGTTTAACAGCCGGAACAGCCAATGTTTTTCTGTTCGATTTATTGACCAACACCCTGCAAACCGTCACCCACATGGGGCCCGGACAGTATGCGCTGTTCCCTCACTTTCGCTCGGATGGTTGGATCTACTTCATGGTCTATGATGAAAATACCGGCCAGCGGTTTCTGATGACGAGCAATCACGCGATCAAAACGCAAGATCGACCTGCTTCAATGATTCGGTAGACTTATGGCTCCCGAGTGGGGTAAGCAGACCCGGGAACCTACCGTTTCGCTATTTGCCACGGAAGATTCCGATCGCAAGATCTGAATTTTTCCCTGAGAGTCTCTGGGAAATTGTTTTAGCCAGTGGAGTATATGCGGAAAAGGAGCTCGCGTTCTCAGTTGAAAAGCTTGACGCACATCAGCCAGTGAGTCAGGCTTCACTCCTTCAACCCAAACCTCTAGCCACCCCCCTTGAGAAACCTGATCATCCGCATGAAAGCATGATATGATCTCAACTTCACCAAGAGACTCGCTCAAAGCACTTGCCAATTCCGCCAATGAAAATCTTTGGCCTGCATACTTAAAAATTCGATCCATCCGACCCTGATGTAAAAAGCGACCATCACTCAAAAATTCCAATTGATCGGCTAAGACAAACGATTTTTCAGGCGAGAGATAGGGCGAAATCACGCAATAGTTCGCTCCTTCTCGAGCGAAACGAACCGAAGGCATCGCCTTGAAAGCACTTTCCCCTATCAGCAGGTTTCGATATCCCAGCCCGCCCGTCTCTGTGCTGCCAAGAATTTCCAAACAACTTTGCAATTGGTTTTGACGCGCGAGTAGCTCGAGCTGACGAATCTTGCCAAAGGCCGAGCCTGACATGATGAGAGTATGAAGCAGCCGATGCTCCATGAGATCTTTCACAAAGCTCCAGGTTGCAGGAACGGCGATTACCAATTCAAAAATACTAGCATGCAGAGAACTCAGACTCACAGGGCCATCGGCAAAATTTACAAATTGCACCGAACACTGCTGACTAAGCGGCAGGAGAAAGCCATGCAGCAATCCATAAATATGCAAGGGACTCACCAAGCAGAGAATTCTTTGCCCCGGCCTTATCTGATAGAGGCAGGCCAAATCCTGCAATTCCGCCCAGAGTCCTGGTCCTGTTTTCAAAATCATCTTGGGCTCGCCCGTTGAACCCGAGGTACAAAGATAAAGCCGCAGCTCTTTCCATACAAAGCTTGGTACGAAACTCTGTTCATCGGCGATTACAATCTGCGTCTCTGGCCATTCTTTTGGCCCATGCTGCTCATCGAGTTGCAGAGCTTTTGCAGGATCGCCCTTCCATAGCCTTTTTTCGTCCAGGATCAATTCCCGCTGCGAGCACAGGCCGATGGCCAGCAGCCATAGGCTTCCTCCTCGAGTTTGGGGCTGAAGAAGCAAAGGCCTGCCATCTGCAGAAAGAGCAGGCAGGGATGTTCGAACAAAGCTCTCGGCCCGTTCAAATAATTGTTTCCAAGTTAGCTCAAGCACACACTTACCGTTCTTCCCACTTTGAATTATGTTTCTAGCTGCTGCCAAAAGGGAATGAAGTTAAACCAATGTTGGGGCGCCAGCTGTACCTGATTCTCCAGGAGCGCGACATACCTTTCCACCAGCTTCTTCGGCGGCAGTTTTTCTCGACCATTATAGATGGAATGAAGGAATATCTGATAGGGTGCCGCAGGGGTCATCCCTTGCTTGGTACAGCCGAAATAGAGCAAAGGGACTCGTAAACGCAAAGCCAGATCAAACGGAGCCTGTAAGAAGGCCGCTTGTCTGCCAAGAAAAGGCAGACTCACGCTGTAGTCACGCGCCCGCCCCTGCAAGCGATCGCCCAGAAAACACACATGACCTTGTTCATCGATTACAGCTTTCACTTCAAGGGCAAAAGCCAGCGGCTCCTGAAAGGGATCTATGATGCGAATGCGATCTCCATAGAGTTCCATAACAGCTTGCATAAAATCCGGTGTTCCGCGCGGATCCATGACCAAACCCATCGGTTGATGGAAAAGCTCACGCTTGCGCAAAGCCACCAAAAACCAGTCACCATAGTGGGCTCCCACAAAGATACTGCCCTCGGCCAGCATCTCTTGAAAGCTCTCTTCGGTCAAAGCTTTGGGAGCCAGAATACTGGAATGTCCTGCTGGATGAATGCGGTCGACCAGACTCATGCCAAAATACCAAAAGTTTTCGAGACTAGACTTGACTCGCATGATCCAACTGGATGCGGGACGCAGCTGCGCATGAAATTCCATGATGGCCGCCCGACGAGTGCCTTCCTTTAAAAAAATAAACAGCACGGGCAAAATCATAAGAATATAACAGAATCCAATACCCAGCCGATTCACCAGCCAAGCCATAAGCCCCGACCCAGACAACTCAGCTGCCGACTTGATACGAGTGGGACGATAGAGTCCAAGAAGCATGAGGAACCGCAAAAAGAGAAATTGAATATGCAGCCTAGCCATACGACTCGTATCGACCCACACTCGAAAATGGGAAATGCGTTGATTGGGTTCTGGATAGAAGACTCCAACTGGCACATTGTCAACTGACCAGCCCATCCAGACGGCACGAACAAGAATTTCCACTTCAAAATGATAGTGACGAGCCCGAAGCTGACCCAGCAATTTTCCTTGCAGTGGATAGATGCGCAAACCCGATTGCGTATCGCCGATAGCCTGCCCCGTTTCCACCCAGACAAAAAAATTGGAGAGAGACCGGCCTATTTTCGAACCCAAGGGCACAGGACCGCTGCTAAGGGCTTGGAAATCACGCACTCCCACATAGCACGCCTCCGGATTCTTCTGCCAAGCAGCGACCAAGAGTGGAACATCGGCGGCGAGATGCTGTCCATCCGCATCAAAAGTCAACACAGCTTGATAACCCTGGGCCAGTGCCCACTGCATCCCGGTCAGGAGCGCTTGCCCCTTGCCTTGATTGTTAGGATGTTTCAGCACTTTGATTCCGCTGAATGATTGCAATACCAATTCAAGAGCATCGGTGCTGCCATCGTCGACGAGGAGAATCGGCAGCTGCGTCTTTTGCAGATCACATAAAACCTGAGGCAATGAAGCCGCATGATTATAGACCGGAACTAGCACCAAAAGAGGGCCTGTTGGTGACAGCGAAGTTATGGACATCAACTGAATTTCCTTTTTCGTCAAAGCGGCGCATCGATCCGATGCCGATCGCTTTTGACTTTATCAAGCCAGGGCGCGACTGGCTCGGGATATCTCCTAAGAGCGGCAATCCTTTTCCCCATCAGCATTTATCTTTCAGCCTTGCTAAGTTAGCCATGCTTTTGTATGGTTGTGAGGTTAGTTTAATTTGCAAAGTCTCAGGCGGTCCTTATTTCCACTTCCCTCCCCATCTCTGCGCTTGAATCGCTCTCGCCGATCCTCTATCACCTCTCTTCTTTTTGCAGGCACAGCTGACGAGTGGAAATAAGGGCCTGATACTTTCCATCAGCTGCGAACTACTTTTTCAAAGATCAGCGCATCTTCGCCATCTTTATAGTAGCGCTTGCGCAATGCTATGGGCTCGAAACTCTGTTGCTTGTAGAGGGCTTGCGCAGCATGGTTGCTGGTTCGGACTTCCAGAAAAATCCGTTCCGCAGTCCAATCACGCTGAGCAAGGCTACAGAATTCGCGCAGAAGCTGGGCGCCAAGTCCTCTTCTACGGGCGGTTTGGCCCACATAAATATAGAAGAGCTCGACCTCTCCACCCAGGGCTCGGCCCAAGGCCATCGACACCCATCGGCGATCTTCAGCTTGATAAAGCAAGAAAGTTCCGGGAATACGTAAAGACACGAGAAACTCTTCATAGGGCCAAAATTCTGCTAGACTCCATTCCGAAGACAGCTCAGCTAAGGCCGTTTTTTCTTCAGCCAAACCTCGATAATACTTCACTTCCAAAAGACTGCTCATCTTCATCCCCCCAAGGGTTGGATGACTCGATAGTCACGGGCTCTATCATAGAGACGATGCGGGGTGGCATGGAAGAGACTAAGGAACCAATCTTCTTTTGGATCGATTTTTCGATAGCGCACTATGCCTCCTTGCCCTGTCCCAGCAGGCCGTACAAGACTTTCCAAGTAAGCTTGCACCTTAAACATTCGAATGAGCTCATCCGTCACTTGCTTATCACCAATCGAGTAGGACCGAAAGAAGTCACGCCATTTGTTGTCGGCTGCCACCAAGGCCTGCAGCCTCTCTTGCACCTGCCTTATGGCTTTGCTATTGAGCTGAAGAGATTCCATTTTCTCTGCATCATTTTCGATGTTTAAGTAGACCATCATCTCATCACGAAAACTCTCTAGGGTCATAAGCCAAGCATCTGATGTCGGCAAACCCTTGCTACTTGGCTCTCCCATGGCTATAGTGCGAATGGCTTGATAAACTTCTATCTGCCTTTGGCTGTAAGACCTGCCATTGATTTCAAGGACGAGTCGATCAAAGGTCCGGCCCATAGCCTGGGCGCTCATGCTATACATACAGATGACCAGGAAGCAGTGAAGACCGCGTATCATGTTGCTCAGCTCCTCATCCCAGACATGGCTCAGGGCGGGCTGTAAGAGACCGAGTGAAGCCCAGAAGTCTGGAAAAATTGTAAAACCTGAATATGCAATTTACCAAATTCATGACGAACAGCCTGCATAAAGGCTAAAAAAAATCTCTGCCAAGATACTAAATCTTGACAACAAACGCATAGCCTGTAAACCTTTAGCTGCGTACCCAAGTTCTATTTCGATTCAAGCCATTGGAGGTTTCCATGAACAAAGCCGAGTTGGTTGAAGCAATGACCAAAGTCACAGGTCTGACCAAATCCGACACTGAGAAGTCTTTGGACGCTTTCATTGAAGTCGTTCAAAAAAACGTTAAGAAGAAAGACGGCGTGAAGCTGGTTGGCTTTGGTACTTTCTCTGTCTCGAACCGCAAGGCTCGTATGGGTCGCAACCCACAGACAGGCGAAGAGATCCAAATTCCAGCTCGTAAGGTACCTGTGTTCCGTCCAGGTAAAGAGCTGAAAGAATCCGTAAAATAAGCTCGCAATGGCTCTCAGTTCATGTCATGAACGGGAGCCGACCCCTCCTCTTACTCTCTTCAGAGCAAGTCAGATCCCCCAAAAAAATGTTCCCACTTTCATTGCTGCTGTCTTAACAGTATTTACCTGATCAATTTCACGTAAAAGAATAATGCTTCGGTTACTGCAAAGGGCGTACAGCGAAGTCCGCACCCCTTGGTATAACCAGGATACAAATGCTGTCTTCTTCGGCCCTGATAATCATAGGCAAAGAGAGATGAGGGAAAAATCCAGGTTCTCCCCCGATAAATCTTTGTGGCTGTCCGCTGTATCCCTGACAGACAAAGCGACCCATTAAGCTGACAAGCGCAGCGAAACCTTTATGAATTTCGACGAGGAATAAAGCGCCGACCTGGATATTCAAACGAATGACCTGGTAATGATCATTGGCAGGATATACGAGGCATTCTAGGCCTTCGATTGGTCGATCGGTTCGAGGCACTCGCCGGAGGCTTTGAACAAAAGTCTCCCCTACTTGCTCTTCTGGTTTTATCAAACGCAGAGCTTCGGATATATGCAAAGGCCGTGGCTGTCCGTGATGCAAGTCCACTCCTCCATGAGCATCATAGCGACGGCCCCAATCCCAAAGACGATAAGTTTTGCCACTTTTACCAGCCAGTATCCGCTGCGGCTCGAGCAAGACCAGTCCTGGACCGATTGCATGCGGCACACCAGGCTGAATTTCGAAATAGTCGCCTATCTTCACCGGGACAAAATGAAGAAGAGGCCTGAGGTCTTCATCATTTTTGAGGATGCGAAACAGTTCTTCGGCAGCAATCGGCCGTGAAAAACCCAAATAGAGCCCAGCACCAGGCGCTGCATCCAGGACGAGCCAGGATTCAGGTTTGCCACATTCGGTTGGACGCAAGAACGAATCATCGTCATCAGGATGGACCTGTACTGAAAGCGGATCATCCGCATTGAGTAATTTGATGAGGATTTCGCAATGAGGCCCGTTCTCATGGACATACTGCGGTGAAAGCATGGCCTCGGGTTTGGCCTCAATAAGATCCATAAGCGAGATATCATGCCCCAGTACTTGCGACGGAAAATCAGGATCGCAAGAAACTTCCCAAGCCTCACCAATCGGTTCACGAACCGACTGAGGAACGATTTCTTTTTTATACCGTTCCGCTATGAGGCGACCCGCCCAAGGCGTTCGCGTTATAGGTGTGAACAGATCAGGAGATAACTTGAGTGCTTGGGACAGATTCATAATTTACCCCGGAGGCCAATGCATACTGCGTCCGCCCAAGATGTGAGCGTGAATATAATCGACCGTTTGCTGCCCATCCCGGCCATTGTTAAACACTACGCGATAGCCGCCTGCTTCTAAACCAAGTTTTTCTGCAGCTCTGGCAACCGAGACCATATAGAGGCCCACAGCGGTAGGATCAGCCGTCCGCAAATCAGCGAACCGCGCCCACTTCTGTTTAGGAATAACGAGAATGTGCACAGGAGCCTGCGGTGAAATATCATAAAAGGCCAGAACAGCTTCGTCTTCGTAAGCTATTTTTGCAGGGATTTCACGTCTGATAATCTTTTCAAAGATAGTTTCACTCATGACAGCTCCGCATCAGACACTGGAGTGGGTGGAAAACATGCCCCGCTCCACTAGTTCAATCAAGGTATGAATAACTTTGATGTGCAATTCTTGAACCCGATCTGCAAAGCGACCGCCTGGGGTGCAAATATCGACATCAGCCAAGCGCCCAAGAGCACTGCCAGGTTTACCGGTGAGTGTTATCACCTTCATCCCCTGTGCACGGGCTGCTTCTGCTGCTTTAATGACGTTGGCACTTTTTCCGCTGGTGCTAATTCCCAGCAATACATCGCCATTCCGGCCCTGGGCTTCCACAAAGCGAGAAAAAATATAATCAAAACCATAGTCGTTACCAGCACAGGTGATATGTGCGCCATCGCCCATCGCCATCGCACCGAGTGCTGGCCTATCCTGGCGAAAACGGCCCGAAAGTTCTTCGGCAAAATGCATGGCATCGCACATGGAGCCGCCATTACCACAGGAATACACATGCCCCCTGGCTTGGAAGCAGGCGATCAAAACTTCGGCAGCATCGGCAATTCGCTGCTGTGCGTCTTCATTTTTGAGGAGGCCTTCGAGAGCCGTGCGGGCCTCTTCCAAGCTGGCACGAATATGTTCAAGCATCAGCTGTGCTTCCTTTACAGATTCATTTCGCGTATGTCGCCCAATAACACGGATCTTGCCACAAGTGCGATCCACGAAGCAAAGCAAATTGCATGCCCCGAGGAGAGATGGAATACTGAGGCCAAGGTCTTTCCGCCTCCAACTGCTGTGAGGAAAAAACATTGAGCACACTCCTCCGTCCTATTCATTTGGCCATAATCGACCCAGCTGTTCGTGTGCCAGAATTGGATAATTTCAATCGCATGGTCCTGGCCGCCCCAGAACTTTGCCTCAGTTTCCATCTGCCTGCCTTGTTTGGCATGAACTCTTTGAATCTGGTTCCCCAGAAACCGGATGCTTTGATAATTTTCGGCAGCGGCGCTTCCGTGTATGAAGGACATGCTTGGCAGGAACCTTTGAATGCCTGGCTGCGGGATCGAATCCAGGAAGGGATGCCAACCCTGGGCATCTGTTACGGACATCAGCTGCTGGCTCATTTGCTGGGTGGGAAGGTAGAATTTATAAGGCCCGATCATGAAAAATTCAAAGGCCTACGCGAGGTCAAGTTTTCCAAAAGGGGTTTTTGGGGTGAATCGGGCACTTCAGGCCGACTGGTCGTGTCCCATGCGGAAGGAGTCAGCCAGCTTCCTCTAGAATTGGAAGTCGTTGCCAGCAGCGAGGTCTGTAAGGTCGAGGCTTTTTCTCATCGCCATCTGCCGGTGTGGGGAATTCAGGCCCATCCCGAAGCTGGACCAGATTTTATAAAAAACCAAAGCATTGAACTTGCTCAAGAGGATCGACCCTTTGCATTCGGTCAGGAGTTTATCAGAAAATTCATTTCTCATTTGCAGCAACACCGTATTCAATAGCGGCCCATTCGAAGCAAATAAAATCGCCTGAGCTCTGACCTAAAAGTAAGCCAGGCAAAAACGTCCTCTTCCATTTTTTTTTACTTAATATTTTCAAATACTTGGCATGTCAGTGGGCATTGTTTACTAAACTGTTTAGGTTGCCTGTCGAAAGGAAAGGTACAGGAAATCACACGATGTGATTTGCCACCTATGACAGGAGGTCAGAATATGGGTTTACGTATCAGGACCAATATCGCTTCAGTGAACGCCCAGCGGCGCTTGGAGACATCAACTAACAAGTTGACTGACTCTGCCGGCAAGCTGGCATCCGGGAAAAGGATCAACAAAGCAGCAGACGACGCTGCCGGCTTGGCCATCTCCTCCAACTTGACTGCGGATATCCGCGGTCTCGGCCAAGCTCGCCGGAACGCAATGGACGGTGTTTCTCTCGTCCAGACTGCGGAAGGTAGCTTGGAAGAAACCACCAACATGCTCACCCGTCTTCGCGAACTTGCTGTGCAGGCCGCGAGTGATACTGTGGGCGCAACGGAACGTGGTTTCATCAACAAGGAATTCGTCGCTCTCAAAGACGAAATCGATCGTATCGCCAACGTCACTGAATTCAACGGCACCCGTTTGATCGTTGGAAACGCTGATCTGCCGGAAGAAATCAGAAACCAGGACAGTACTTTCCCTCTGGAAGTTCAGGTCGGTAAAGATTACTTCGCCACTAGCGCAGTTGACGGTATCGACAATCCGAACCAAGTGAACATTATCAAGATCGACTTGCAGAATATCAACGCCTTCACTGATGGCGAAGGTAGTTTGGATATCGGTCGCGCTTCCGAAGGCACCAATACGCTGACCAAGCAAGATGCTCAATTGAGTATCAGCAAGCTGGACACCGCAATCGTGAAAGTGAGTGACTATCGCTCTTATCTCGGTTCGATCCAAAACCGCTTGGGCAGTGCGATCGACAACTTGGCTGTAACAACGGAAAACTTGACTGCAGCTAATAGTCGAATCCTGGATACTGACTTTGCTGAAGAGACAGCACGCTACACATCGAACAAGATTCTGCAGCAGGCTGGTTCTTCGATTTTGGCTCAAGCTAACCAGCAACCTCAGATTGCTCTCAGTCTGATGCAAAGTCTCTAAGCCATGAAGCGATAGCTTAGAGTTTTTGAACGACAAAGAGACCTGATTCTGGCTCCGTCATAAAAGCGGGAGGATCTCCTCCCGCCCGACGTGGACCAGACAATCTGGTAGGATTGACCAAAAGAATGCTGTGCGCCATGATACTTGCTATCGGCAATCGTCCATTAAGCTGCTTTTCTAAGCTGCTTTCAAGCTGACGATCACCTTAGCAACCGGGGCCACACATGCAACGTCATCTCACGATAGAAATCATCGGCGTCCCTTCCGACCTCGGAGCGAATATCCGCGGAGCGAACATGGGACCAGCTTCTCTCCGAATTGCCAACTTGAAAACCAAAGTTGAGCAACAGGGTTTCGGTGTGATCGATCTAGGAGACGTTCATGTTCCTATTCGAGAATCGCTGCCACCTGAGATTCAGAACGAGAAGTATTTAACGCCGATCAAAGAGCTCTGTGAAACTTTAGCTAGCATGACCGAAGCTATTCTCGATCGTAACCATCTGCCTTTGATCATAGGCGGCGATCATAGTGTGGCGATAGGCAGTGTCAGCGGTGTACTTCGCCATTTTCACAAAAAGGATCAGCACGTCGGTCTCATTTGGATCGATGCCCATGCGGATATCAACACCCCCAGCACCTCACCTTCCGGCAACATTCACGGCATGCCGCTGGCTGTATTGATTGGCCAAGGCCATCCAGTATTGACCGCCATCAGCACCGCAAAGCTCCAACCGCAAAACTGTGTTCTAATCGGTATTCGAAATATTGATGATGAAGAAAAACGGATTCTTCGGCAAAGCAGTATCAAGTATTACACCATGCGCGATATCGATGAAAAAGGCATGTTCACCGTCATGCGTGAGGCGATTGCCCATGCATCGGAAGGAACAGCAGGCATTCATGTTTCCTTCGATATTGACGGGATTGACCCACGCTATGCCCCCGGAGTCAGCACTCCTGTAAGCGGTGGATTGACTTTGCGTGAAGCACATCTGGCCATGGAAATGCTATCGGAAACCCAAAAGGTCGTTTCCATCGAATTCGTAGAGTTAAACCCCTTTATGGATGTCGGCGCTCAGTCAGCCAATGTCACCGTTGATCTGCTTCTCTCGGTTTTGGGGAAATCTATCGTCTAGAGTAACTAGTTATAATTATTAAAAAAATAAGATGGACGTAGCCATCTCCTTCGGCCGAGGCTTTTCGCCAAGCGATCGAATTTTAAAAACCCGAATTTTCTGTTGATATCGAGGCGCTGCAACTGGTATGCAGGTCTGCCTCCGCACGGATTTTATAAGCCACTTTCGCATATTCGGGGTTTTCGATGTTTGAAGTTCATCAGCAAGACGGCAAAGCCCGCTTGGGTTCCTTGCAACTAGCCCATGGCGTAGTTCAGACCCCGATTTTCATGCCGGTTGGCACGGTTGGATCCGTCAAAACAATGGTCCCCGAAGATCTGCATAAGCTTAAGGCTGAGATCATCCTTGGCAATACCTATCATCTCTATCTGCGCCCTGGTCTTGAGGTCATTCGAGAATTCGGTGGACTGCATCGCTTTGTGGCTTGGGACAAGCCCATCCTCACGGACAGCGGTGGTTTTCAAATTTTCAGTTTGAACAATCAGCGTCGCATCGATGAAACGGGTGCACATTTTCAAAGTCACATCGATGGACGAAAAATTTCCCTGACGCCTGAATTGGCGGTCGAAATTCAGGAAACTTTGGGCGCCGATATTCATATGGTTTTGGATGAATGTACGACTTTCCCTGCAAGCTATGAGCAGGCCCGCGATTCCATGCAGCGATCGATGCGTTGGGCCCAGCGTTCTCGTGATGCTCGTGTGCGTCCTGAACTTTGGCAATTTGGAATTGTGCAGGGCAGCATGTACGAAGAGCTGCGAGAAGAGAGCATTCGTAAGTTGACTGATATCGGTTTTGAAGGTTATTCCATCGGCGGTTTGTCGGTTGGGGAACCTAAACCGGATATGCGCCGGATTGCTGAATTCTGTTGCAATGCACTCCCAACAGACAAACCGCGCTATATGATGGGCGTGGGAACACCTTTAGATATTATCGAATCCATCGCCGTCGGGGTCGATATGTTTGATTGCGTCATGCCCACTCGCAATGGTCGGAACGGTACTCTTTTCACGTCCTATGGACGGGTGAATATCAAGAATTCAAAATTCCGCTTGTCGTTGGATCCTTTGGATCCAGAATGCAGCTGCTACACGTGTCAGACTTTTTCTTTGTCTTATCTGAGGCATTTATTCATGGCCCAG
>JBGSRE010000448.1:0-4813 GCA_041737755.1 Oligoflexus sp. | reverse complement strand
GTTTTGAAGCTCATACGAACTTGGTGGATAACCCTGGTATACCTTTCCGTTGGCTTGCCTTGGAGTTTAAAGGCGGAAGATGTCACTCAGGAATTTCTGCGCATGATACCCGGCCCATCGGTTACCCTTGACATGATCGCCTATATCGGGTTTCAAGAGGCCGATCAGATCAAAATCTACCAGTCAGAATTCGATATGAAAGATACCGCCTTCTTAGAGACCCAAACTCAGCTGCAGCTAGGCAAGCGATTGAATAGTAGCGTCTCGGTCAGTTCCGATCGCTTGGAGCGGCAGCAGAATGGCTTTCCTTCTCCCAATAAGACCATGAGCACACAGCTGCAATCGAATTACCTTCATAGCCTTGCTTCAGGCACTCAACTTGATGCCAAACTTACCCTGCAAAATACCAATGTCGACTGGCCTAACACGGCAGCCTTTCCACAGCTTAAAGATCAAACCCTTATCGAATCACGCATGGAAGTTGCAGTCCAGCAGAGTTTATGGAGAAATTCTTTTGGTAAATCTTCACGGAAATTGCTGGAAATTGCTGGAAATTCGTCAAAAACTATCGACCTCAACTATGAGCATGAGCTTGCCGATTGGTTGACTCAATTGGCTCAAACCTACAGCACAGCTTGGTTTGCGCAGAAACGAGTCGAAGCTAATAAGGAGCGTTTGCAAACGCAAAAGCGGCTGCTCAAAATCACTCGACTGCTGCTGCAAAGAGGTACGGCCGAGCAAGCTGATGTGCTTAACATAGAATCGCAGGTCCTGAATGCCGAGCAATCGCTGGCTGAAACTGACAAACAGCTTCGCGATATTTGGCGTCAATTGACCATTGCCCTCAAACTTCCAGAACGCTTTCTCGAAGCAGATCCCCGACGGATTCCCCTTGCCAAAACTGAGTTCAACCGCGAACTTTCTGCCTCCTGCAGCAAAGATGCGAAAGCCAACATTACTACGCCCCAGATGGCCCTCTTACAGGTCCGAGTCGACAACGCTCGTAAGCGACTGGAGGCTCAAGAGAACCTTTCGAAACCGGAGCTGTATGCCCGACTCGCCCTTGCTGCCAACGGCATAAACGATCAGCTGAGTCCGAGTGTGAGTGAAACCGGCAAACTCCAGCATCCACAGATTATCGCAAGCTTAGGCCTCAATATCCAACTCGACAACTATGATGCTAAAGCTCAAATCCAAAAGCAAAGCAAAGATATTAAGGTACTTGAACTGCAGCGAATTCAGTTGAGAGATCTGCTTTCAGTCACGTGGATCAACAAATGTCATGAGGTAAAGCGGCTGCAGGATGTGATTCAAAATCAAAAGAGAATCGTTGAGCTTAATCAGCGACGTAGTAAACTCGAGGAAGAACGTTTTCAATTAGGCCGCGTCGATGTGCGGAATGTTATCACCGCGAGCAATGATCTTATCAATGCTCGGCTCACTATAGATAATGCAGAAAAAGAGCTTACCGACACCTTTTGGGAGCTCAGAAAACTTCGCGGTGAGATCGTCAGTTATCTAAAAGATTTGGTCAAACGCAATCCTATGCAAAAAGCGAGATAAGCCTGATGAATAGAATCATAGAATATTTTGCAAGACAGGGTATCTTTGCGAATATCATCACCCTCTTTGTCATTGTCGCGGGGGTATTTGCCGTCCTCAGTATTCGTCGTGAAACCTTCCCCAATATCAATTTTGATGTCATTACGGTTGTCACCAGCTATCCGGGTGCCTCACCTGAATCTTCCGAACGATTGATCACCAATCCCTTGGAACAGGACATCAAAGAAGTCAATGGCATCAAGCGTATGACTTCAATTTCAAGAGAGGGTGGTAGCACCATCATCCTGCAATTAGATCCTAACCAAACAACTGCCCAAAAAGCTAAGGAAGAGGTAACAGCAGTCATCGACCGCATCCAAGATCTACCCGATGGAGCTGAAGATCCCATCGTAACCATTGCTGAAAGCAAACTGACGCCTGTAATCGAAATCGGTCTAGGTGGACCCGTCGACGAATCAGAACTGCGAGCGACTGCAAAATTCCTTGAGCGTCAGATCGAATCTCTGCCAGAAGTAGCTAAAGTCCAATTTAATGGTTTGCGAGACTACGAAGTTCGTGTCGAAGCCCATCCTGATAAATTGCGGATGTATCGCGTTTCTCTCCAAGAGATCATTCAAGCCCTCGCGGCTCGAAATATCAGTGTCCCAGGAGGGACAATCGAAGCAGCAGCTCAAAATAACTATCAAGAAATGATCGTTCGAACCGTTGGCGAATTTGAAACAGCCGAAGATGTTGCGCAGACGGTGGTCCGTGCCAACGCCCTTGGCGAACCGATCAAACTCAAGGACGTGGCGACCGTCAATCAGGTCTTTGAGAAGGAAACCAGAGGATATCGTATCAACGGTACGCGAGCCCTCAGTGTCACTGTTTTGAAGAAAGAAAAAGCCGATGTCTTGAACCTCGTCGATAACGTCAAGACCATGATGGAAAAACTCAAGCCGCAGATAAATCCAAAAATTCAAATTTCCTATCTCAATGATAGCAGCTTTTACGTGCGAAGAAGGATATCTGTGCTATCGGGTAATCTGATGCTTGGACTCGTTTTAGTCGTCATCGTGCTCTCTGTGATGTTGCCGTGGCGTATTGCTCTGATGACTGCTATTGGTATTCCTTTTTCATTTCTCGGTACGATCACTATTTTCTATCTCTTTGACATCAGTATTAATCTCATTAGTATGATGGGCCTCATCATCGTTTCAGGCATGCTCGTCGATGATGCTGTTGTCGTTACAGAAAACTGCCAGCGTTATCGAGAAAAGGGCATGTCGACCATGGACGCTGCCATAAAAGGTGCGCAGCAGATTTGGGCACCTGTCACTGTATCCGTTCTGACTACGGTTATGGCTTTTGCTCCGATGCTCTATATGACTGGTATTTTTGGAAAATTCATTCAATTCATCCCGCTCGGGGTGATCATCGCTTTGTTGATCAGCCTTTGGGAAGTCATCTTCATTCTCCCTCATCATTTTGTTGCTTGGGCTCCTGCTGACGAAACGACTTCGACGAAACGAGGAGTCTTTAATCGACTTTGGGAAGGATTCGCCGTGCCCGCTTATCAAACCATTGTGGTAGGTATCGCGAAGTGGCGATGGGGTGTGCTGGTGCTGGCCTTAGCCCTTCTGGGGTTCTCGGCTAAATTCGCTAAAGATAATCTCGATTTTGTGCTTTTTCCTCCTGGTGGAGTCGAGGTGTTTGTCATCACTTTTGATGCGCCCAATGGCTCCGCGCTCGCTTACACAACACGGATAGCCCAACCAATTGAAGATCAACTGCAAAAGTATAAAGCCGAAACCAAAGGAATCATGGATGACTTTACGATTAAATTCGGTATCCAGCAAACCAATCCTAATGACCCAGCGTCCAAGGTAGGTTCCGAATATGGTCAGGCTTTTGTTTATCTCACCCCGACCACCGAGAGGCTCATTTCAGCGAAGGAGGTTATTGAAGAGCTTCGCAATCGAATCGGCAAACCCGAAGGCATCATGCGAATCAGTTTCGAACAGCTTGCCGGTGGTCCCCCTGTCGGTCGCCCCGTGAGTATCGGTGTCCGAGGCAGCGAATATCCAGAAATCATGAAAGTGGTAGAAAAAATATCAAAAGAATTGGAAGCCGTAGCTGGAGTTTCCGATATTCAAAATAATTACCTCCTGGGTAAAAAGGAAATTCAGATCTCTATTCGAGATGGGGAAGCATCAGCTGCAGGATTGCAAGTTCGTGATATCGGAACTGCAGTTCGAGCCTCTTTTGAAGGAATCGTACCAACCACGATTCGAAAGTTGGATGAAGAGGTCGATATCAGAGTGACCCTCACGCAAAGCAATCGAACCAATGTCCGGACGCTCGATCAGATTGAGGTATCCAACAGCCGTGGTCAATTGATTCCTCTCGATCGCGTCACTCAGTCCAGGGCAACGCAAAGTATGTCGGTCTTTCAGCATGAGAATAATTTGCGGCAGGTTTCCGTCACAAGTGAAATCGATACCTCGACGACCAATGCTCGTGAAGTCAACGCACTTATGAAGACTAAGCTGGACAAGATTCTAAAGGATCATCCGCTCGTCACAGCGCACTTCGGTGGCGAAAGTGAAGACACCCAAGAGAGTTTGATATCTCTTGGCAAAGCCTTCGCATTCGCGGTTTTTGGCATCTTTCTGATCATGGTCCTGCTCTTTCAAAATATCTATCAACCGCTGATTGTGGCTTCGACCATACCTATGGGCGTTGTCGCAGTCATTTGGACTTTCTATTTGCATGGGAAACCTCTGAGCTTTCTCGCTATGATCGGTGTCATAGCTCTAGCTGGTGTTATCGTAAACAATGCCATAGTTATGGTCGATTTTGTGAATCAGTTGAGGCAGGAAGGGTATGGCCCAATCGAAGCCGTAGTACAATCCGCGGTAACGCGCCTACGGCCGATTTTTCTGACGACTTTCACGACTGTCGCAGGACTTTTGCCAACTGCCTACGGCATTGGTGGTCTCGATCCTTTCGTAGTGCCTATCGCCTTGGCCTTAGGTTGGGGCCTGGGTATCGGCGCCTTTTTAACTATTGTAATTCTACCTGCATTGATCCTTATAGCCGATGACTGCGTGAGAATTATGGGGCGAGTGTTGAAAGTGAAAAGAAAACCACTAGCAAGCCAATAGTTCCCTTTTATGGACTCAGCAGCAGCGCAGCGCTTGCCGCTTTCAGCTGTATCGTGACGTAAACCTGACCGTTCGCCAAGGTTTGAGGCTCCAGTTTCTGAGCC
>JBGSRE010000437.1:0-3334 GCA_041737755.1 Oligoflexus sp. | reverse complement strand
AATGGGCAAAAGTCAGAATCCTGATCCCAATCCCCCGCGGCATACTTCCTTTAAATGAGATCGAGCGCATCTATGAAAAGCACTGTCTTGACAGTTCTCACGCCTTTGCTCATTATTCATTCAACATAAGACTAGGAGATCAGGATGAACAAACGTTCGAAGCTTTTGACACTTGTTACCGCGGGAATTTGCAGTCTAAATTTGATGGCTGAAGTGAATACTCCCGTTTCACCGGCAGCGCCTCTGGCTGTATTGACTTACAAAGATGTGGAAGACATCATTGTAAACAATTGCCTATTCTGCCATTCAGGAGTGGACGCACTCGGAGAAGTAGCTCTGGATACAGAGGCTGAGCTTATTGCCCAAGCCAAAAAAATCTATGTGGCTATTGATACTGGCTTCATGCCTTTTGGCGATCCAGATTGGCGAAACACCGCCGAAGGCCAAACACTGCTTCAGTATGTGAAGGCGCAAATCCCAGCGGAACCAGCAGCTGCGCCTGTCTTAGTTCCTTAATTATTCTCAAGTTTTAGATAAAAATTGGGCCGAGTCTGAAACTACCTAGACGTCGGCTTTCTTGTTTCGCACGCCATGACAAGCTCGCCCTCTGTCCAAAAATCTCGACTTCCGCTATAAATTATTGTAGGGAAATGAACCCGCTTCCTCAGCGGCATGAGACACACACGGGAGTAATTAAAAGGTGACACAGGACCTGCCAGCCATGCTCGAGTATCTTAAAAAATATTTCAAACCTCATCCTTGGCACGGTATTCCTATGCAAGGTCAATCTCAAGCATTCTTCAACGTCTTCATTGAGATCGTACCTACGGACACCGTGAAATATGAGCTGGATAAAACTTCCGGCTATCTTTGTATCGATCGGCCCCAAAAGTTTTCCAATTTTGTGCCTGCCCTTTATGGCTTCATTCCTCGTACCTACTGCATGAGTCGAGTGGCTGCATTTGCCGGTGAAAAAACGGGCACGCTGAATCTGGTAGGCGACGGCGACCCCTTGGATATCTGTGTTCTCACAGAAAAGCCGATCACCCATGGCGATCTTTTGCTTCAGGCTAAACCCATCGGCGGCCTGCGCATGATCGACAACGGTGAAGTCGATGACAAGATTATTGCCGTACTTAAGGATGATGCTATCTATGGTAACTTCGAAGACATCGAAGACTGCCCAAGCAAAATCCTGGCTCGACTCAAGCATTATTTTCTGACTTATAAGGATATTCCTGGCGAAGGCGAACGTAAAATTAAGATCGAAGGCATGTACAATCGCAAGGAAGCATTGCATATCATCCAACTCGCCTCAGAGGATTACGAAGCTGCCTTCCCTTTTCCAATCTAATTCTATACGGCTTTTAAATCAGTCTGAAAGGGTTCATCATCGCGCGGAATGCTCATGATGAACTCGGTCCCTTGATCTAGCACTGACTGAATGTCCAGACGGCCTTCACAGGCTTTCACCGCTCTATAGACGGCCGCAACTCCTACGCCTCGGCCGGCATACAGATCGATTGCTTGGCTCGTACTGAAACCTTCCAAGGACAAAATCTCAATCAGTTCGGACAATGACTTCTGGCCGACACTCTCGGCTGTAGCGAGTCCTTTTTCGATAATCAGCTTGACGATATGCGCGCGATCAATACCTCTACCATCATCTCGGCAGGTGATCTTTAATTGACCGGGCACGGCTTCGAATATCAAGGCTACTTGGCCTTTGACACCTTTGTGAACAGCAAGGCGATCCTCTTCAATACCGTGCAGAATTGCATTCCGCACCAAATGCATCAAATTCCTCAGCAGATTCTTTTCGGAATCAGAATATATTTTAACATCAGCCCCGATCAATTCGAACTGCAGCTTACGGCCAGTTCGTTTGGCTAGTTTTTGCGCATCGTCGCCAATTGGCCCCAAAAGGCTGCGAGCCGACCGAGCGATAATGTTTTGCAGCCAACGATCAAAAAGGGCGAGGATATCTTTGGAAGCTCCAAAAATACTAAGTTCCTGAAGCAAACCATGGAAGGCTGAATGCTTGACAGCGATGTGTTCATCCATAGCTTTTTCCCAGCTCATACTGAGAATATGAGAATAGCGTTGGAAGAAGGCTTGAAAACTATTCTCGATGACTTGAATATCAGCGAATGAAAGCTTGTCTTTTTCTTCCATTTTATGAATAAGATCTGCCTGGACTTTCAAATTAAAAATAAGACAGTTGCCTTTCAAAGTGTGCAGAATAAAAGCCACCATTTGCACTTGATTTCGTAGCTCTGGATCCCGCAGTTGCTCAAGATGGTCTCTGGTAGTTTTGATAAAGAATTGAAAAGCATCCATATTCTTCAGAATCTTGATCAGCATGGAACTTCGTTGGGCTTCTCTTTGTTTCATTCGCAGTTTGGTAATATCATTCGCCGTAAAAAGGATAGCTTTGGGTCGACCCTCGTCATCTCGAATCAGCCCCCCTTGCAGAATAAGGACGCTTTCACCAATACGGAAAGTCTGAGGAATCTGCGAAAGACTAACAGATTCGGGCATAGTATCGGCAAAAACCTGCTGCACGGACATCTGAAAGATACTTCTCTTGGCGCCTTCCAAGCCCAAAATATCCAAAAGAGAGGCTTGATCCTGAATTCTATCGCCCAGAATTTTATAGCAAGACTTGGTGAAGCCCGCTTCGACTTGGAGCTGGCTATTGATGGTAAAAAAACCAATTTTCACATGATCAATGATCGCTCGAATCGTCTGAGTCCGCTCCGCAACAATATTTTCGACTTTTTGAAGATGCTGGGTCAACTCTTTGTTGAGGTTCTTGATCGTCGCTTCTGAACGGGCTTGAGTGAAGTTTACTCGACTGCCAAGAGCCAATGACATGAGAGCAACTTCCATGGCTCCACCAATCAAGTTACCCCATTGAGCTAGGAAGTTCATGGGAAAGAGCCCATTAAACATGAGAGTTAAAACCAGATTTCCCAGCAGAATACTCAACCAAGCCAGCGTATAGAAAATTGCTGGCCGAAAACCTCGCAGAGAAGCGGCAACGCCTGAAGCGATCAAGGACAGACTCACCAGGATGGTGGTATAAGTCAATAACTTACCAAGCAAAGCATAGCTGGCAAAAAAGCCCACAATGGCGAGAGTAGCGCTGATCATGGTCAGGGTCATAAGCCACTTTCGCCAAGTCCGCATATACTTATCCATATTGAGAAAGCGAAGGGCGAAGAGACAAGCAAACAGGTGGGAACCGGCTACCAGAATAAGCCAACCACGGTTCATCAACCAATGGCCAAAATCCCCACCAATCCATTCAATTCCAGTGGCTTGAATACCA
>JBGSRE010000412.1:0-10265 GCA_041737755.1 Oligoflexus sp. | reverse complement strand
ACATAGCCGTTGATGATCATCAGCGGATTATTGATTTCATGGGCAATGCCGCCGGCCATCTCCCCAAGTGAAGCCATCTTTGCACTTTGAATCAGGGCTTGCTGCTGCTCCAGCACTGTTTTTGTGCGATCGTCAACCTTTTGCTCGAGCGTGCTGTTGGCTTCTTTCATCTGCTTGAGAAGCTCGGTGCGAATACGATTGATTTTGCTACTGATCGCGGAGGATAGCACGAGCAATTGCCAGGCCAAGGCGAACATCTGCGAACTTTCGGTCAGCATCGTCCGTTGCAGAAGATTGTAATGCATGGCCGTAAAAATACAGCCAGCAATAATATATCCAGAAAAGCCGAGTAAAAAAATCTTGGCCTGCGCATGGCCGCGCCGCCATGCTAGAAGGGCGAAGCTGATCACCATCAAAAGGCCCATGAGGATACTGAAGTCGACCAGATACTGGACTTTTCTAGAGAATCCAAAGGCCAGAAGCAGAACGCAGAGGATGGAACTGATCTCGCCGCCGAGCATGATCCTATCAAACCAAGGTGAAATTCGTCTGGCGTCAAGAAAGGATCGAGTAAAATGCAGAGCACTGGCAACCACAGTGGCGGCCATGCATGGCATCCAAAGATTAATCCAAGCAGGCAGTCCAAGGGCAGTAAAACCTCCCGAGGCACCAAAGCTTGCAGCGATCAAAAAAAAGGAAAAAATCGAATAGTAGGCGAGGTCTTTTTCACGAAGGAAGAGGAAAAGCATAATGTTGTAGACGAGAAGGCCCGCAGCAAAACCGGCTAGAATAAAATTGATAGTAAAAGAATTGAGCAAACCTTCGAAGGCGGAGGCTTTGGGTGCCTCAGTGTCGAATCTGATAGCTGTGGTATCCGGTAGAAAAATCTTTACGAGAATACTGAGCTCTTGTCCCGCCTTGGCCTGGAGCGGAATCACGGGGTAGGTGTGAGGCATGACATTGCCAGCGAAATCATACAATTTTCCAGCCTCAAAGTGCCAGATTCGAAGTTCCGAAATCAACGGATTCCGAATATGCAAAAGATCATTGCTTGCTTCGTTTTGGAGGGCCCGTAGGTCGATTCGGAACCAATGAATGCTATCACTATACTGGCCTTCTATTTGCTGAAAGATCTCGCCCTCGGTATCCATGGAATTCCAGGCCTGTTCCGGGCTGAAAAACCCTCCTGGGTCTTCCAGATAAAGAATTCTTTCAATCAAAAGACTTTGAGCCAACAAAGGCCCTGTCCAGGCTCCCGTTGTTAAAAATAAAGCCAATTTAATCAGATGCTTAAACAAGCCAGCTCTCCCTGCTTCATCGGCCTGCTAAGGTATCGGATCCTCACGAGAAAGCTTGAATATCTCAGTACTTAGATGTAGTCGTCAATTTCGATCGTCAACGGTCCAAAGACCCGGCACTGGCAGGCAAGCCTTTCATGAGGCCGACCGTGCATTGCTTTGAGGAAATCAACTTCTGCAGCTGTGGGCGCGGAGAGATTTTCAGCTCCCTCTTGGACTTGAATGATGCAGATGCCGCAATCGGCCCCACGACAATCGAATTCCAACCAAGGACAATTCTTTTCTATCGCTTGGAGGCCCAAGCCTTTTCGGATCAGAATTTCCTGCAGTTGGCCTTTATGATGAATCTTGAGGGGGATCTTTTCCATAGGCATTCCTTAAACAGCATTCGCTTGCCTAGTTTTTAGCATTGAAATTGTGGAAAGTCATGATTCAAACTTGCTCCTGTCCTTGACACTGTCGAGAGTTTGATCGATCGCGCATGCTGATACTCCTGGCTTGACGCCTTCCATGTCGCCCTCGATCCTTCCTTCAATCACCTGATATCTTTTAACAAAATGATCAGCAGGGGCCTAATCTTGCAAAACCGGCCCAAGCAAAAGCTGAGTCCAACGGATTCTTACAAAAGGTCTATATATTGCTTAGGACTCTTTTGGCGCTATGTAGCCTGTTGTACTTCCTAAATCTGAGGTTGAAGATGAAAGCAGTTCAAAAGCCCACCCTCGCCCCGCAAAAAATCCAAGGACTTTTATGGACTCTCACTTGTGCAGCGCTGCTCGGTAGTGGCTGTCGTGGCCCTGGCCCTCAGGACGACAGCAGTCGGCTGGCTGAAGTGAGTATTCAACAACTGGAGAATGTAGATTACACGAGCTATCAGTTTGGAATGATACAGCAGAATGGCAATTTTTCGATTCCCATGACGAGCTTTTCGAAAGGCTTCCAGTCTATCCAAGCCAAGGTTCCTGTCGGAACCTATAAAATCAGTCTCGACTATTACAAAGATAAAGAACTCGTCCTAAGTGCAGCCCTCTGTGCGGACAATGTTCGAAAAGATGTACATCCACTCAAAGCAGGAACGAATAATATCAATCTGCCGATCTGTAACAAAGCCGCTGAACAGGTGGACAGCAGTGTCGTGATCAAACCGGTTCCCGTGAAACCGGGCACCACACCAGCACCTAAGCCGGAAACTAAACCTGCTTTACCGGGTGATACGTTCAGCATCCAGGATGGACAATTAATGGACCCTATGGGCAAGTCCTTTGTTTTTCGAGGTATTAATGTGCCTTTCGCCTACTACTTTGATCAATCCTTGGCAGCGTTGGACCAGGCCAAAGCCATGGGTTTCAATTCTGTACGCATTGTTTGGTGTGCCGATACTTATGTCGATGGAGTACGTTGCAATCGTCAGTATCATTTGCGCAGCGCAGCTGATCTCGATCGCGTGCTCACTAAGATTCAAGACCTAAAAATGGTTTCGATCTTTAACTTGCAGAATGCCACTGGCAAAGCAGTTGAGGAGGTCAATCCGCTGGCTCCTGCAGGCGCCAAGGTCAAGCCTCTGGAGCAGATGGCTGATTACCTTCTTAAAGACGAAGTCAAGGCCGTCCTGATGAAGCACAAGAAGAATACCATCATCAACATTGCCAACGAATGGCTGGGTGATTGGGCCAAGAATCGGGATTGGGTGGATGGCTATCTGTCGGTCATTCCTAGGCTGCGTAAAGCAGGTTTATCCCATGTGCTGATCGTAGATAGCCGCGGTTATGGCCAAGACTTTTCCAGTATTGAAGAGTCTGCAACCGAACTCCTGGCTCTCGATAAGAATCTGCTTTTTGCCTCGCACATGTATGCTGTTTTTGGAACGGACTCTTTTGTTCAGGAAAAGTTTAATTATGTTCGGACCCGCAAGATTCCCTTTGTTGTCGGTGAGTTTGGTTGCTCTCATTACGATGATAATACCAAGATCAATAAGCCGGTAGCCTGTGAAGCCATCATGCGAGAAGCTGCCAACAGTGCTTTTCCGGTGGGAACCCTGGCCTGGTCTTACACTGGCAATCGCACGGAAGAAGTCGATCTTGATCTGGTAAACTTTGCCGATTGGAAAACTCTAAGCAACTTTGGTGAGAAGATCGTCAATGGTAGCTTTGGAACCAAGGCGACCTCCCGTGAAGCCTGTATGTTCCAAGCGAGTGCCTGCCGCTAATTCGCGGCATCTCTGCTGATTCCCTCTTACTCGATTGATATGCCTGGATCCAGTTGCTGGATTCAGGCATCTTTTTTAGGAAAATTTCCCATCACCGGCGAGCAAGATAGCGCGAACAGGCGAGGCGTCGGCACCTCTAAGGCTCAAAGGCAGAGCAATCAGAGTGTAGTGGCCGGCCGGGACTTGATTCAAATCGATCCCTTCTAAGACCGCAAAATCGTGACGATAGAGAGCCTGATGGGAGGGCAGATCCTTCGAATCGGCGGGATCCACCGACGGTGTATCGATGCCGACCAGTCGCACGCCTCGTTCGGCCAAGGCTGTCATCAATTCGGGGGATAGCGAGGTGAATTCCATCTGAAACGGCTCGCTATGCTGGAAAGAGCAGGATTTAAATAGCACTCGAGAAGTTTTGATACTCGAAAGTTCAAAATCTGTGGGCAGAATACGCCTTGCGCCGACATGCTGAACGTCCACCACCTCGCAAAGGCCCATGTAAAGGTTCAGGTCCCTCTTATCGATCGATACTCCCGCGGCATGGTAGTGGCTCGGGGCATCAGCATGAGCTCCGATATGCAGCGTGCTTTTAATCCAGGACAAACCCAGATGATCGCCCTTTTTGAAATCCATAGTCACTTGCCGTTCAAACGGTTGATCTCCAGGAAAAACTGGGGTTTTTCCCTGCAGCGCAGGAGAAATATCGAAGTATTCCATGTGTTCCTCTAGGGTCTGGCTATGACTTTAAACTCGACGGCGATCGGCGTGGGCAGTGCTCCCACCTCCACGGTCGTGCGTGTTGGTCGGATGTTTTTAAAAGCTTCGTTGTAGACTTCGTTGTAGCCAGCAAAATCTTGGCTCATGTTCGTTAAAAAAACCTGGATATCAATCACTTTTTCTAGGGACGAACCAGAGTCTTCCAGAATTTTTTTGACATTGTGAATCACGGCAAGAGTCTGCACTCGGATATCGTAGCTAAGCACCTTGCGATGCTCATCAAAGTCGATCCCTGGGATGTCCTTGCTACCGTGTTTGCGGGGTCCAATACCCGACAAAAACAAGAAATCCCCGTATCGCCGCGCATGGGGATAGTTGCCGACCGGCTCGGCACTGCTGGAGCTGTCGATTGCAAAATCGGCTAGCCCAGAAATAGGCAGATCTCGGCGGGGTGCTAGGGGCTGAGGTGAATTTTTGGTCCGCGGCTGGGGCCTCGAAAGCTGTTCAAAATCTGTGAGTTCTTCCACCAGTTCCGCCTGGCTACCTTCTTCCGATCCTTGCGCCAAGGCGAGGTCCTCAGCTGCCACGGCAACAGTGGGCTGAAGAGCCACTACGGCCGCTCCTGCGCCCCAAACAGCTTCGTAGCCATGGACCTGAGCGGTAAAGTGATTGGTCTGGCCAAGCAGTCCGTTGAGCCACCAGAGGCCCTTAAACTTTTGATCGCCATTGGCCTGTTTGGCGAATTCCCGCACGCATTGCGCCACGTCTTCGACATCGCCCGAGCCTAGCATCTGCAGAATTTTTTGGTTCCATTCATCATCCTTCTGGGATGAGATGTGGTCCTGCTGGGGATCGATCTTTGTGACATGAAAGCGATTGGAAAGGTTAGAGACGAGCACGGCAATGGCTCTTTTTCCAGACTTTTGCAGAGCTCTCGCGGCCGCCTGGCCGATGCGAGTCGTTTCGGCTTTTTCACTGTACATGTTGCAGGAAACAATCGCGGCAGGCAGACGATTGTGCGGATTGATGAGTTTTTGCGCGACGATCGTACCCGTATCGATCGGGAAACCTCGGTAGTTGACGAGTCGAGTTTTATAACCTAGCTGATCCACTTCTTCAGCATAGGCCGCTGCGAACTGGGTATCGATCGAAAACTGATAGGGTATCGAACCCAACTCGTGCCAGTTTTGATCCACATGCACCCATTCGGGGCGAGGATCGGCTTGAAACATATAGCCTAAAATAGACAGCCATTGCGTCGAGAAATAAAGGATAAGATCCGCATCCTGCTTTTGAATGTCTGCTTCGATCACCTGGTAGGCCTTCTGCAGGCGGGCCCAGCCCGGTGCTGCTTCAGGAGCCAGGAGAAGCTGGGGCATTCCGGACACGATATAGGCTTTACTGATCAAGGATCCTTCCATGCTTAGGCTCCTCCTGAAAGACTGGGGTTCCATTCAACGACCGCATTGCCAGTACCGATCACGGTGCCATAGCCATGAACGATCGCGGGATAACTGGGTACATTCATTGCTTCCAGCAGCCAGGTGAGAGCGCCGGCTTTGACTTCAGCAGTTGCCATCTCAATAAATTCGGGCATGATGTCAAGCAGCTCCCGACTCATCCCCCGCCGCATCATATCCAGCACTTTCATGTCCCATAGATACTGGCCATGATGATGAATACGCTCATAGCTCATATCTTCAGGAATATCCGGCTCATTGACAAAATGCCGATGCGAAAGCGAATTGGAAGCAAGCAAAACGCAGCGTTTCCCGGATGCTTCAATGGCCCGCCGCGTCGCATGTCCAAGATCTCCCGCCACCTTTGCGCCGATTTCGTTGGAAAAATAGAAGGCGGCCTGGTTAGCGGAAATAAAGACGACCGGAATATCCCAATCGGGATTGATTAGATGCAAACTGATGATACTGCCATAATCCAGGCGAAAGTCAGGATTGCTGACAAGGCTCGTCTCCATGCCGGCAGCATCACACTGAGCTCTGATTTGTTTCGACAGGTCCACGTCGACTTGAACATCATATCGATAGCGAAAAAGATGCGGAAAAATAGGATCAACTGACAGTCCCTGAAAATGGGGCAAACCTAAAAAGTGATGACCTACCACCGTCGGCCAGTGCGGCGAATGGACGATGAGTGCATCGGGTTTCAGGGCTTTAATATTGGCTCGGCAGCGTTCATACGCCCAGCGAAGCACCTCCCATCCACATTCGGCTCGTGGCTCATTCTGTGGCGGATTTTCTGCATAAACGAGATGGGGGGGGTGGGGTGCCAGCACACCAGCCACGATGGATCCTTTGCTCATATCCTGCCCTTTTTCAGTGAGGTCACGAATGCTGAATGTGCATGCAGACGTTTTTTTCTTCGGTATAAAAATCCAATGAATAATCGCCACCTTCACGGCCGATGCCAGAATCTTTCATGCCACCAAAAGGCACCCGAAGATCGCGCATCATCCAGCTGTTGACCCAGATCTGCCCGGCCTTGATTTCAGCAGCCGCCCGATGCGCATGATCCAAATTTTTGGTCCAAATCGTGGCTGCTAAACCATAGCGAGTACTATTGGCTTTTTTCACAGCATCGGCAAAGTCGACAAATGCTGTGATGGTGACGACCGGTCCAAAGACTTCTTCTTGCATAATCTCTCTGGAACAGTCGTCGCAATGAATAACTGTAGGGGCAAAATAATAGCCGTGGCTGAGTGCGGGTGAAGCGGTGATCCGATCGCCTCCACAAAGAAGGCGTCCGCCTTGCTCGAGGGCTCTTTTGACAAAGCCCTCGACTTTATCCCGATGGGCGGCGCTCACCAAAGGTCCCATAAAGCTTTCTGCATTTTGCGGATCGCCGACTTTAAGCTGACGCACACGCTCAACTAACAGATCCGAGAATCTTTGAAAGATCGACGATTGAACGAAAATGCGCGAGGTACAAAGGCAGATTTCGCCTTGATTCAAAAACGAAGAACGGACCGTGGTGGTCACCGCTGCTTCGATATCGCAGTCCGCAAAGATGAGGGCTGGATTTTTACCGCCCAATTCCAAACTCAATTTTTTATAGAGGGGTGCCGCGCGTCGGCCGATGATAGCCGCGGTGGCTGTGCCACCCGTAAAGGAAATAAGCGGCACCTCTGGATGGGCAACCAGAGCATCACCCGCTTGGATGCCTTGGCCAAAAACGAGGTTGCAGACCCCAGGAGGCAAGCCCACTTCAGAAAAAACCTGGCCCAGAAGTTGGGCCGTCGCCGAAGTTAATTCGGATGGTTTGGCTACCGCGGTGTTGCCAGCCGCCAGCGCCGGGGCAATTTTCCAAGTGAGAAGATAGAGGGGAAGATTCCACGGTGAAATCAAACCCGCCACTCCCATGGGTTCCCGACGGGTGTAATTGAAAATCTCTTCACTGCTTTGAAAAGCTTTTTCCTGCTGGTGCAGAATAGCACCGGCAAAGAATCGAAAATTTTCGATGGCCCGCGGAATATCCATCTGCCTTGCTAGGTGAAGGGGTTTACCCTGATCCTGACTTTCAGCCGCAGCAAAGATTTCCAATTTGCTTTCTATCGCATCAGCGATTTTATAAAGAAATTGGGCTCGGTCTTGACGCTTCAGCTTTTTCCAGGCTGGAAAGGCAGCTTGGGCAGCCGTTACAGCGAGATCGATATCTTCCGCCCTTGAGTCGGCAAGCTGACCATAAACAGTGCCATCCTGTGGCCGGTAGTTATCGAGAAATTGGCCTTGAACAGGGGCCACCCATTGCCCGTTAATATAGTTGAGGATCCGCTCCATCCTGCCAGCCTTTCACATAAGAGTCCGGGTTAAAATCCCAGCGATCCTGATCAGGATCCCAGTCATCCCAAGCTTTGACGTCCGCCATCAAGCACCGCAGATCGGGAGGAATAATATTTTCCACAATAAAAGCTTTCTGTCGTTCGAGCGGATAAGGATTGCGCAGATCAAAACCCAGCACACCGAGGACCCAGCGGGCCACATACCAGGTGGCTCTCGGATCCCAACCGTGCGAGATTTTAATAACCACGCCCAAGCCTTCTGGATAATGAGGATGGACAATGCTGAGTCCCAGCAGCCCATCCGCGCCTTCCTTGGCAATCACTTGACCCGCGCAGGATTTGAGTATTGTCGAATCCAGCCGATTGAACCCACCGATATGATCGGGATGCTTGATCATCGCTTCCCAAATCCAATCCTCATCCTTCCTGACAGCTAGATCGGCAAAGAGTGCCGCAAGTTCATTGACTGTCATCGCCAGAGTGGGAAGTCCGCAGCCGTCTTTGGCAAAGATCGACGATTGCAGGTCGGCGCCGAGTATTTCCCGAACTTTGGCTCCGTAAAGCTGATGAAAGGGATGCTGCGGCAAGGTATAGCCAATTCTTGGCCAGTGATTAATCGCACAGCCGCGGAGGATGGCTGCATGCTTGCCCGAGCAGCTGTGATACCAACGCCGCGGCCTTCGTAGCTGTTTGCCAAATTGCATCAGTGGCAAGGCATGAGGCGTTTGCAGAAGCCCATATTCGGAAGGCTTGAGAATGTTTTTGACCGCTTCGATGTGAATCGGTTCGGCATTATGCGAAGCGATGGCAACGGCTTTGGATTCCCAACTCAAATGCTTATCCAGTTCGCGGGCCATCACTTTGATCTGCACCGGCTTCATCATCGATCGGCCGTAGCATAAGACATTGCCGCCATAGGAATGATAAAGTTTTTTGCCTTTAAACCAGGCAACTGCGCCATGGACCGTGACTTCTGGTACTCCATTGCGTCTATAATCTACCAGCGGGACCCAGCTGTTATCGATCATGGTTGGTCCTGCAAAAGAAGCGGCCTCGTTTGATTCCAGAAGGCTTCCATGCTGGCTTTGACAGCTTCGTTATCATGGTTATTGAAATCGAACCAAAGCATCAGGCGATCATCGACATGGTACTTCGCCTGCAGCTGATGAGCAACATCCTGGGGATTGCCATAGACGGCATTTTCTACCGCTTCGGCCACCTTGCGTGGATCCAGTGTGCCCTCAATCGCTCGCCAGTAATTTTCCAAGGCACTTTGAGCGGCATCGCGGACTTTGGCTCGCTGCTGCTCAGCAGTCAGCCAGGCATCGCCATTGATGAAAATCAGCGAAGTGCGGGGCATATAGCTGCGATGCCAAGCGCCACCAGCCGGGTGATAGTGCTGATGCAGGCGCTGATGAGTGGTTTCAATCGTTCCCATGGGAGTGATGGAGAGATTGAAAACCCAAGTTGGGAAATAGCGGTTGGCTAGGATCTGAACTTCTGGATCATGCGAACCGACAACCAGTTGCAGAAGATCCAGAGGTGCATCGAAAGGAATAACTCCCACCGTATCAAAGTCCCAAAACGATGGAATGACCAGACCATCGCCTTCCTCTGCATAGCCAATACTTTGATTAAGCTGCAGGATTTTTTGCCAGTCATCCGAGTTTTTAAAGAATTTTTTAGATAGAATTTGCGGTGCCAAATCCTTGCTGCCGAAACGCTCGTTCTTCAACGAACGCAGCAGTATTTCCGTTGCTTGGTGAAAGATCAGCCCTTTAATCATAAACCAGCCGATTTCTTCCAAGCGATTGCGAGGCTTGATTCCATAAGGCTTGTTGGAAAAAGGAAAGCGACCGGCGGCAAAACCAAAGAACAGCTTTCTGGTCTCCCCTGGATCCAAAGTATGCAAAGTGAAGAAAGTTTTCAAGGCTTCAGCATGAGCCAGAGGTCCACCATTGCAAAGAATATTGCGAATCGCCGAACCAATATGGATTCTTTGGGTCATGCTAAAGGCTTTGTGCGCCATCTGCATGATGTCGGTATTCAGGCCGATTTCGCCTTTGAAATTGGGAATCACAGCATCGGGCTGCGTTTTCTGTACCTCACAAGAAAGGTGGGTCTCGGCTATCCATGCAGTTTCAAAGCCGAGCCTATCGGCCAGCTTCAGTTGATCGAAAAACTGCTGAAACATGACTCTTTCGCTTGGCATGTAGCCATCGATTTCGGTCTGACAAATAGAAAAGAAGAT
>JBGSRE010000582.1:0-4779 GCA_041737755.1 Oligoflexus sp. | reverse complement strand
ACCTGCAAGTCATTCAAGATATCCAGATTTTGGGCATGAACTGGTGAGGCTAGGACCAAGATCCCAGCGAGAAGAGCCATTTGCGAGAGACGCGTCAACAGCAAGGGAGCCTCTTGAATACACGAGAGATGCTTTTATTTTAGATGAATTCAGAGGCTCAACCCATAGGCAAAATAGTGGGATTGACTGGCGCCTGTGCGCCTGAAGCGGGGATGAAATCGCACTCGCAGGCATAGCAAGCAGCCTAAGAGCTCGGAGCGTTCTCGCTCCGGCTTCCTAAGCCGTTGTCCGCCCAACAATTCATTTAAAGAACCATGAGCGAGGATTCGCAAATTGGCCTTAGGCCGCTCGATCTATGTAGAGTCGCTGACCGAGGTTGAAAATAAACTTAAAAGGCACATACTCGGGAATATTTTTGCCTGCAGCTGGATAAAGCACGATTTCGCTCGTTCCACCCTTAGCTTCGATATACTCTTTCACGGCGTTCATACCCACGCCGCGACCTGATATATCGCTCACAGAATTGGCGGTGCTAAAGCCTGGTTCAAAGATCAAGTAGGCCATATCCTCCAGGCTAAGATCATCACTTTCTTTGATGAGGCGCTTTTCCAAGGCTATACGGCGAATGGCCTGCAAGTTGAGCCCGCGGCCGTCATCCTGATAGTGAATCTGTATTTGGTTTTGATTCATTTCGAGTCGCACTTCGATCAGGCCGGTCAGTGGTTTACCTTGTTTGAGCCGTTCTGCAGAGGTTTCAATGCCATGATCCATGGTGTTTCTGATGATGTGGATAAAGGCGTTGCGTATCAACTCCTGGCCTTCATAGGACAGTTGAATACTATTGTCCACGATGACGATGCTGGGACACTCTTTATGAAGATCCCTTGCCAGCATCTCTGCATTGGATAGAACCTCGCGGAATATTGTTTCGGCCCGAACATAGCACACGTCTTCTATGGCTTTCCGCAAAGGTTTGGCTTTTACCTTCAATTCAAGCTGGGTACCCTGTTCTGTTTGCTTGAGAAGTAGCCGCATTTGTTCCACAAATTCGGGGGTAAAGCTGACGATATCGACGGAACTTCGGCCTAGCTTTACTTGATTCAGGTTTAAGTAGAGATCGATCAGCTGCTGTATCTTCTTGTTTTCTGCCAAAAGTGCATCTCGATCCCACGGCTTCTGCTTGTTGAGGGTTGCCGATAGCGACTGCTCGGCCTCATGAATCAAAGGAGTCAAGTGCTTCAGACCAAGGGCTCGAGCAGATCCCTTGATTGTATGCAAATTGATCATCAAAATTTTTAGCCCTTCCAGCGACATCTTATGATTGGCTTTGAGCAGGCGGCAATTTTCATCTAGAAAAGCTTGAGTCGAATGGACAAAAATACCAAACTGTTTCGCCGATATTTCAACGATCTCGCCGATGAGATCGAGTTCCTTGGCTTTTTCAGCGGCTTCTTCTTCCATCGATCGAATTTGCGTGATATCACGGATGGAGAGTAGCATTTTTTCTATCAAGTCTTGATCATTGATAACCGGGTGCCAATCCATTTCCAGCACATGCTCCTCGGTGCCGAAGCGATAGAGTATTTCTCTCGGCAGTAAATGACTATTCATATCAAAAGCCAGCCGATTCTCGCCCAGACAAGTCATGAGCGTACTCTCTACGATACTTTTCTGTTCCGTCGGAACCAATGCAGAATTGTAGAGAAAATCCACGAGATTTCGACCCGTAATTTGGCTGGAGTTAAAAATGTGCGATACCGATTGCGAATGGGTTTCGGTAATCTCAAGTCCGGGATTTTTTACCACCAAAATCCCGATCTGAATATGACGGAGGATCGATTTGATCTCTCGCGTTTGCTCTTCCACCATGCTTTCAAGGTTGTTATTCAGAACTGTGATCGTGGCATGATCGACTTTCAGCTGCTCGTTTAGATTTTCTATTCGTTCAAAGGCGCTTCTCTCATTGAGCCTAATTTTATCTGCCAAAGCCAGAGACAAGAGGACGACTTCAAAAACCGTGCCCAGTAGGACTCCCCATTCACTGAGAAAGGAGGTCGGCAAGCTTCCCGAAAGTGCGGCCATCTTCGCTGTATTGGCCACGACCATCAGCAGCCAGGCCAGGGTAAAGAAATAGGCCGGACGATAGCGCTTCAATGAGCAGATAACGCCGCAGCTGACCAGCATGATTGATATAAAGGATCCTGTTGCAACGCCCAACTTGGCGCCTAAATCATAGGAGTGGAGCAGGCCAAAATCAGCAAGAAATGCCAGAGCTGTCCCGGCAATGCAGAGGCGAAACAACCAGGGGTGCCGTCCTCGAAGTGAAAGAAAGTAAATCGGAAAAAGAAAGCCAAAAAAGGAAGTCTTGTTGGCTACGATGAGATAGCCTTCATTGAGAAACCAGCTTGGATCCGTTAAAAAATGGACTGCAATTCCTGTATAGGCAAGTGGCTGACTGAACATGCACAGAATAAAGACCACGTAAATCAAATACGTGATGGTCCGCAGCTGGAGCCAGATGAAGAAGTTATAGACGGCCATAACAAAGAGAATTCCAAGCGCAGTGGAAATAAGCGCATACTCCAGCACCTTTGTTTCATAGAAACTGACAGATGAGTTGAGTTTGATGTCGAAAATCAGACTGCCTTCAGTTTTGATTCGGATAAAAATTGTCGAGTCACCAGGCGGCACTTCTACCTTGAAGGTAGGCAGACGATAGGAGATTCTATCCGCTGATGGCTTTACGCGATCGCCGGCGAGCAGGTAAGGGATGCGATCGGATCCCGGAGCGATCTGCCAGAATTCGATCTGATCGGTCTGGGCGTAGCCTTCCGTCAGATAGATCGTCATGGGGCTATTGCTGGTGTTTTTCAGATAGAGTCTGGACCAAAAAGCCGACTTGGAAAAACCGAAATTTGGCGCTTTCTTTTCACTCGGCGCAAATTTCTGGCTGAAGTCGATCGTTTGAATCTCATCTATCGAAGCTTTATGAGCTTTATCTTCATAGAACCAGAGGTCCTGATTGACTTCGAGCTTGGACAAAGAACTGTCAATCACGACAGGTTTCTGTGTCTGACTCGAACTCTGGGCGAAACTATCAAAAGAAAATACCAATATCGCTAGAAGGAATACATGTAGCATGGGCTGCTTGCTCCTGACTTCCGTTTTTGAGCCAATTTGAATTGGTGATGGTTAAATTGTATCACCAATCTTAGCTATTTTGGATTCGCCAGTCGAAAATAGGCGGCTGATAACTTGGCCCTTTTCATGCGTAAATGCCTTGAAACATTCTTGGAGCTAGGCTTCTTTTCGGTAAAACTCACCCAAGTGGCAGCCTATCCTTTTTGGGCTTGGCAGCGATTGCCTAATATGAGACATATATATCGCGTATTATTATTCGTGATATATAAATCGGCATGGATGGAGGAGTGCATGCGGAAGAACTTTGGCTGCAAGGTGGTCAATGCTGGACTGTGGACATTGCTGGGTCTAGCGCTCGTGACCCACGGCTATTACTTAAACAGTGGCCTCTTTACGCTGAGCATCACGAGCTTCCATCTTTTTGGAACAGAACTTTCGCTCGCTCTCAGGTTCGATGCACTTTCGACGATTATGCTAACGATGGTAACTTTGCTCGCGGCTGTCATAGGGCAGTACTCGCTGCGCTACCTCGATGGGGAAGCCAAGCAGTGGTATTTTTACCGCTATCTGCTGGTGACTGTCCTGGCCGTATCCCTGCTCGTCTTATCGAGCAACCTCGTGATGTTTTTCGCTGCTTGGTGGACTATGAGTAGGGGCCTGCATCGCCTTCTGCTCTATAACGATCAACGCCCAGGCGCGGTCTATGCCTCGCGCAAAAAATTACTGGTTAGCCGGCTTGGTGATCTGGCCTTGATTGGTGGCATCGTACTTATTTATAGAGTGTGCGGCAGCTTCGAATTTTCAGAGATTTTCGCCTTTGTTGCAAGAGCGAGCGAGACACTCGCTCCAAACCAGAACCTTCAGCTCTCGCTCGCTGGCTGTCTGCTGGTGGTCGGAGCCATGACCAAATCCGCTCAATTTCCATTTCATTTCTGGTTGCCTGAAACGATGGAGACGCCGACGCCTGTTTCGGCTCTGATGCATGCTGGAGTGATCAATGCCGGAGGATTCCTGATCATTCGTCTCAGTCCTATCATGGCCCACGCCAGCCTCGCGGCAACTCTACTGGCAGTAGTGGGGGCGTTCACGGCAGTTTACGGTGCATTGGTGATGATGACTCAAAACAATATAAAAAAGAAACTGGCTTACTCGACGATTGCGCAGATGGGCATGATGATGTTCGCCTGTGGTATTGGCGCTTATTCACTCGCCCTCTTCCACATCCTGGCCCACAGTCTTTACAAAGCCCATGCCTTTCTTAGCACAGCCGTCGTCATTGAAGAAAACAAGCAGATCGCATTGCCAAGCACGCCGCTGTCGGTGGGTCATAGGATCTTCGTCTTGGGTTTGCTCGTCATCACCCTAGTATTTGGAGCTTTTTGGCAATCAGGTATTTATTTCAAAGCTTTTCTCTATGGCTCGGTCCTAGTCTTGGGTCTCGCCCAGACATTGCCGGCCTTTTATCAGGCCAGGATCCGTCTTAAATTTGCCATTGCGAGTGCTTTGATTTTGGCTCTTGGGGCCTTTCTCTTAGTAGAGACGGGGCTGGCCGCTTTGACTTCCAAGCAACTCATATCGATCGTAACTCCGCTGACTGGGGCCACACTCATCGCTGCCGTCACCTCCTTTACCCTCTTT
>JBGSRE010000369.1:0-9939 GCA_041737755.1 Oligoflexus sp. | reverse complement strand
GAACCTCAAGATCTAGAATCCCTCTATCAGGCGATGGAAAAAATCGTAACTCGTCCTGATCTTGCGCGAGCCATGGGACTAGCCGCAGAGGCAAGAGCGAGAGCCTTGTACGATAGTCGCGTCATTGCTAGAAAGTATAGCGAACTCTTTCACGAAGACTCCTGCTATGAGTGAGAAAGTCTTTCCTTTGGCAACTCGAGTCATTCAAACGCGTGAAGAACTTCAGGCACTAGCTCCCTCTTGGCATGAGCTTTTTCAAAATAGCAGAGTGAGTTATCCGTTCGTCAGCTTCCACTGGGTCATGAATTGGTGGGACACTTTTTCTTGCAGGGGATGGCAACGGCGGGATCGACTCCATATCATAGGTTTTTATGAGCAAGAAAAGCTGGTCGGGATCGCACCGATGATTCTTAGTGTTTTCTTGCCTTGGCTATTCCCGGGTATCCGTTTTTTGCGACCTATTGGTTCGGATCGTAATTTAACAGAAATTAAAGGCTTTCTCTGTCTTCCCGGCTATGAAGAGCAACTGACAGATCTACTGAAAGGCTACTTCGAACGAAACTCAAGCAGCTGGGATTTCTGCCAGTGGCCGGATATTCGATCCAAGCAGGTCGAGAGCCTAACCCAAAGTTTGGGTCAGGAATGTATGATCGAAAACTTTCTGATCACTCTGCCTACTTCATGGGAAGAATTTCGTCTCAGTCGGAAACGAAATGTTCGAGAAGCGATTCGAAAGTGTATCAATAAGCCCCAGTCCGAGGGCGTAAATTTCATCTATCAAAGGTTAGAAAATCGGCAGGATATTCTTAACTATTTGCCAGAATTCTATCGACTCCATGCTCTGCGCGGAGCCATGGATAAAGGACCGACTCATCCCGACTATTTTGCGGAACAGACCCATCGTCAGCTGATTGAATCGATGCTGGTATCCGATTCGAGTGAATTTAAACTTTGTCTTTTTATGCTGAAGCATGGAGAAAAAATTATTGCCATCCGCCTTGGCTATGAGATGAATCAGGTTCTTTGTCTCTATTACTCTGGTTTCGATCCAGAATATGGTACTTATAGTGCAGTAACCCGACTGCTCGTCGAGACTATGCAGGATTCCATAAATCGAAATTTAAAGTCGATTAATCTGAGCACGGGCCGGGATCTTTCCAAGACCCGCTGGTCACCGGAAGAACATAGCTATTACCGACCCTTTATGGTAGGCAATCGATGGCGATCCCGGATGTTTTCCAAACTTCTTCTGAAGTATCTAGCATCCCGATACAAACCCCAAGTTGCTGCTGCGACAGCCGAATAGAGGAACTTTTTCCATGATAGTTGGTATCGCTCACACGGCTCTCCTGGTCTTAGATTATGCGGAAGCCAAAGATTTTTACTGCGAAAAATTAGGTTTTGTCGTGGCTGAGGACAGTGCTTTGCCGGGCGGTAAAAGATGGGTACGACTCAAGGCTCCAGGCGGTCAAGGTTCGGATATCCTCTTGTCACGTGCCGTTACGGAACAGCAAAAGGCGTCGGTCGGCAACCAGGCCGGTGGTCGGGTGCTGTTTTTCATGCATACCAATGATTTTGATGCTGACTTTGCCAGACTGCAAGCCTTACAAATCGAATTCACGGAAGGTCCCTTCGCCGCGAGTTATGGCAAGGTAGCCGTTTTTAAAGATCTCTATGGCAATCGCATCGACTTGATTGAACCTATGGAATTCTCGTTGCCCCAAAGAGAAAAACTTTAAAGCGCACGAGTCGCCAAAAGTTTTTCTCTGGAGTGATTGAATTTATGCTTTCAGTAATGGCGGATGGATTTGTTTCTTTTTAGGCTGTTGAGCCCGCAAGACTCCGATATTCTTTTGCTGTTCCCGATCCTTTTCAATCAAGGTGACAGCAATACGATAGGAATCCAAAATGGTAAAATCCGAAGAATAGATTTGTCTATATTTGGGAAGTTGAGCAAGGGCCAAGCGGTAAGCTAAGATGTCGATTTCAGTATCCATAATTAAATTAAAAGAGCGGATTCAAATCCCTCGAGAACATGTGTTCTCACCTGATTCTAAATCAGGATGATTCATCCAGACCTTAGTGTTTTAGCAAAAAATTCAGACAAAAAATAGCAAAAACAATGGATTGTTGACTGTTTAGAGGGCTAGAGGGCAGAAGCAGCATCCAGAAGCTCCTGAAATAGTCGGAGTTCTCTTTCCAGAGCTCAATAGGGTGCTTATATGGCATGGTTGAGTCGAGCAGCTCAAGTCGCAGTGAAAAAACTGCAACCAAAGGCATTATTGAGTAAGGATCTGAATCATGGATTCGTTAAACTGCAAGGATGGGCATCACTGGCGACTCCCTGCTGCCAGTGAGTTAAGAATTCATTTTAGTCTGCAAAAAAGGATCTCAAAAATTCCCTCAAGTATGAAACTTTAAAATATTTTTTTTTTTCTTAATTACTTTTCCTCAATTCATACCTAACCCTTACAAGATCCCTATATTCTTACTAAAAAATCAGCCTTAAGAAGAAAGAATTCATTTCTCACAAAATGATTCTCTTACTCCGAAAAATATATATCGCCAGCTTTTGGGGATGTACACTAGAGGAGTTTGCACATGCAAAAGTTAAGACCTTCATTCGCTCTGTCTTCAACCCTCCTGGTCCTGTTGACAGCGTGCGGTGAATCTACTCAGTTTAGAGTCTTGCCGGCCGGAGAAGCACCTATCTCTGTTCTCGGTTCGGATTCCAAAACTCCATCTGGCAAATCGAATGAAAATCCAGACGATCCCGCCGCAGACTTGGAATCTGAAGCTCGACCCGAAACCTACGCTGGTTCTGAAGAGGTCCCAGGTAACTCCGCCTCGACCGGCTCTTCTCCTCAGCAAAGCGTTGACTCATCGCCCGAAGTCCCTAAGCTTTTCGATGATTGTGGAACGAGTCCTGACAAGAATATCGTTGCCGAACTCTACGAGTTGCCTTCGGGAACACAGAAGTTGCCTGACTTTTCCAGTCTTGCTTCGCTCGGCACAGTATGTGTGGCACAACTCAACATCAAGGACCGTGAATTCTCCGAAGGCTTTCCTGGTGTTGAAAACCTAGTGGAATGGTTTGGTTTGGACATGAGATTTCAGGTGGAAGTGCCCAAGAGTGGAATCTACGAATTCAGTCTTATCTCCGACGATGGTGCCATTCTTTCGATTGATGACTCCATGATTATCGACAATGACGGGCTTCATGCCGTCAAGGAGAAGAAAGCCAGTGTCTATCTGAACAAGGGAGCTCATAGCTTTCATCTTGCTTACTATCAGGGCCCACGTTGGAGAATAGCCCTCGAGCTCTATTGGAAGATTCCTGGTACGACGGCTCGAAGCTATATTCCGACCAGTTCCATCAGTCGGCCCTAGTCCTGGCCTTTAAGTAATTGTGCGCGCCCCCTTCCCCATGGGAGAGGGGGTTTTTTGTTGTTAGCTGGAGATGATTCTAATGAGTTACAATAAGATCGGTAGCCGCTAAACTCATGCGATTGCCTAATCTTCCGAAACGGCGAGGACTAGCGCGAACTCATCGATTTTGAGAAAGGAGGAGTAATGTATGTCAGAACAGACGGGAATACGGCGAGCCTATGCTGCTGATCTTCACCCGATTTTGGAGCTGATTCTTGACTGTTCGCATCGCTTTATTCTTCCCGGATTGAGCCAGCAGGGGCAGCAAAATTACTTGAACTCGCATAGTGTAAAAAAGATGGCGGAATGTTTAGAGCAATTTGAATACTTTGTCCTTGAAGATCAGGAGCAGAAGCTCGGGGGAGTTGTCGGCATTCGTCCCTTATCTCACCTTTTTCATTTGCATGTTCGACATGATTTGCAAGGTCAAGGCTGGGGATACAAGCTGTGGAATGTGGCCCGTGAGAGTGCTCTGACTAAAACCAGGATTGAACGTTTCACCGTTAATTCGTCGCGCTTCGCCGTGCCCTTTTATGAAAAAATGGGTTTTGTGATGCAAGGTGAAGAATTGCGTGGAGGTGTTCTTTCCTTTCCGATGATTCTTGAGTTGAAAAAAATAGTCGGCAGGCCAGAGTAAGCCAAGGTGCAAGACTTTAAGTCCCTGAGTGAATGAAAGCGATATCCGGCCAGCTAAATTCCATGCTAAAGACCCACTTATGATGATGCTTTGCCCCCTGGTTTCTCTTTATAAGTATAGTGGTTGCGCGCCTGTCAGCGTAGCACCCAAGCTTGCTCTCGGACAGATCCCGAGCGTCGCTTTTGGTGATGGCTCTCACCCCACGACGCGGCTTTGCGCCGGGGCGGTCGATTCGCTCTGTCGTTTGCAATCAGTCGAGGCTTTCCTTGATATTGGCACAGGAACTGGTGTCTTAGCCCGCATCGCTCGCGCCCGTGGTGCGCAATTTGTAGTCGGTACCGACATCGATCCGCTCGCTATACATGCAGCCCTTCAAAATGCTGATTTAGACAGCCCCTCCTCTCCGATTCATTTCAAAGACGCTGCTCCAGATCATTGGGGGGCGCGGTTCGATCTCGTAGCTGCGAATATCCTCGAAGGTCCCTTGCGCGACCTTGCGCCGGCTATTGTGAGAGCTTTAGCTCCCGGCGGTCAGCTGCTGCTGAGTGGATTTACCCGACTCCAATCGCCTGGTCTTCGTATAAAATACGAAGGATTGGGTTTGCACGAGCTGAGCGAATCAGAAAGTGGTGGCTGGGCTATGCTGCATATGCAGGTTCCGAACTGAGGTTCCTTTGCAAGGAGCTTACTCTCACGAGGTAAAAGCTTTTCATCTCACCCAGAACCAGTCCACAGGCGAGAAGTAGATTATGCAGCGCACCATGAGTCTTCATTCACGAAGGAAGCTCAAACCATCCGACGCCGACCGCTTCGCTCAAGCAGAGCCTCTACTCTTTCGAGAGCTGGCAGAGCTCGTCTGTAAAACCGGAATGCTTCCCCAAAAGGAACTGCATGAATGTTGGCAAATGGCCAATATTGTGCATAAAACATTTCCTGAAAGTCTTCGGGTCGCCGACCTTGCCGCAGGTCATGGATTACTGGCTTGGATTCTTGTACTTCTTGCAAGGTCGCATGAGATCCCCGTTCTGAGAACAGCAATAGCCGTCGATAGAAAGCGCCCCAAATCAGCCGATGCGCTTGCTGCGGCGATAACAGATCGCTGGCCGAATCTCAGGGATTGCGTTCACTATGTTGAAGGCAGCATAGATGCTGTGATTGCTGATCATGGCGCCAGCACGCTACTCGTGGCGGCTCATGCCTGCGGGAGCCTCTCCGATCGAGTCCTCATGGCAGCAATCACCAGTCGAAATTCAGTCGCTATCATGCCTTGCTGTCACTCTTTGCGAAAACAAACCAGCACTCTGTCGGCCCTTGCCCTCGCATCAGGCATGCCCTCACTTTCTTCCTCAGCGGGAGCGGTCGGACAATCCACTTCGATTGATCAGTTCCGAATCGATGTCCTTGCTGCCCTTGCCTATGAGATAAGCGAGGCCTCAATCGAAGCAGAAATTACCGCATTTAACCGGATAATCATGGGTAAAATGCTCGAGCCGCATCCTCTTGGGCGCTCTTCTCTTCGCCAAATCTCTGGAGTTGTTAGCAATGCCAAACGGCTTGGGGAAACTCGCGCCTATGAAAGTGTTCATGTGCTCAACATTTCTCGTATCGAAGAAGCAGAGGCTTTATCAAAGCGTCCCTCTCGCGCGTGGCTTCGTTCTTTTGATATGAGTTACTGGGTTGAGAGTGATTCATTGGGTAAACGCATAGCAGCAGCTCTTGAGTTTCTGATACAAGGATTTCGTTTTCATGAAGGCTGCGAAACTCGCGAAGGGATTCTTGAAGATGACTCCGAAAGCGCAATAGCAGTATTCGACTATGTGTGGTCAAGCGACCCAGCGACTCCAAAAGCAGCCGACGAAGCTATTGAAAGGAGTGTCACAGTTCTGGATCAATACACCGATCCGGCGACGCAGCGACTGGCTTATACTTACCGAGTCGAGCTAAGGAGTTCAACTGTCAGCATTACCAAGGCAGATGCGATTTTGCTAAGAAGTAGCCTGGGGCGGACCCTGCAAGATCTCTCACCTATGCTTCAAGAAAATTATGAATGGCGAGGTGGTCCGCTCTAGGAACTTTTAGCGGGACCGAGCTATCATCTTATCATGATGGGCTGCTCTCAATGGAGCCGAAGCCCGCGAATATGGGGCGCTTAAAAATTGACTATGGATGGTCGTCGCCTCCTCCTTCCAACTGTGCTATAGTTCTAAGATCATAAGCTAAAATAGAGCTCCATTGGAGTTGACGCGTTGGCCATTGGTCCACGCGCTGCATGCTCTGAGTCAAGCAAATCATAGGAGCTTCACATGCTGGAAGGTCTTAAGCGCTTCTACCACAACTTGAACGATGAAGCGTTCATTCGTTCTTTGGATGATACTCGCGAGCGCTTTCAGCTTTATGGCTACTTTTTCCTTGGATTCTTCGGTCTCTTCTACATCGCTGTCGATCGCGGGCTGATGCCAGAGAAGTGGACCCAGTGGCAGTTTCTTGGGACTCGCATTGCGGTCGCTGTCGCCACCTGGATCATCCTTATGAGGCCCGCCTGGCGCCGTTCAAACTGGGGCCTCTATATCCCCGGCACTCTCCTTTTTTTGGGAATGTCAGCGATGACCAATGAGTTTCCTGGGGATCGAACGATCGAGGTCTACCAAGGGATATCAATGGTGTTTGCCGCCTACACTCTCATCACTTTTGTCAAACTCAAGCATTACCTAGCCTATGTCGTCCTTGTTTATAGCTTCTATTTTTCTATCTGGTGGGTAAATCCGCCGATCTCTTTCGATGCCTGGATGAGCAAAGGAGGTTTTGCCAACTTCAGCACCATGGTGCTAGTTGCTGCTGTATTTTACGTCTTTCGTTTGCATTTGGCCTTTCAAAACTACTCTTTGGTCCGAGAGATCCAAGCCAAGAATGAGGAGATTGTCGGTCAGCGGTTTCGTCTCGAGACGATCCTATCCTGTCTGCCACAGGCAGTTTTTCTCATCGATCTCAGCTTTGATCGACGCTCCCTCATCATCTCCCAAGGCCTTTCACTCGAGCTTGGCCGGCTGTTGGGTCGATCGTTTAAGGGGGGAGAGAATCCGATCACGGCGATCTTCCAAGCCACTGACCTCAATCGGGATCAGTTGAGTCAGATCGAATCTGTGCTCATGAGTTCTCTCAAAGAAGAGATTTTGCCCTGGGAACTCAATCGTCATGCCTTGCCACGCACTTTGCGCCTGAAGCGCGGAGGTGAAGATCTCCATATCGAACTGGATTGGGCCTGTTTGCAGGAATTGGATGGCACGGTTGGTCAAATCCTTGTTTCTCTCAAGGATGCGACAGAGATCGATGCTCTCCATGCATCGATGTATCAGCAGTCGATTGATTCACGTCGCATCACGGAAGTCATCGCCGTCGAGCGAGAAAAGCTGTTAGAATTTTTCCAGCTGGCCCAGAATCTCATGGACGAGAATCGAGATGCTTTGTCACAAGACGGTTTCGCGAAGACTCATATCCACGTTATCTATCGAAACATCCACACTCTTAAGGGCTTGGCTCGCACCTATAACATCAATGATCTGACTCAGGTGATACATGATGCAGAAGGCATCATAGAGCTGGAACAGAAGCAGCAGAGCTTTGATAAAGCACGATTGCGTAGTCTATTTGCACCGATCGATCAGGTGATTCTTGAGTATAAGCACTTGATCAAGCGGATTTATCAGTCCCATGAAAAACATCAGGAGATTACCGTCGATCAGGTGCATTTCGAGCACCTTGTCAGCCAGATTATTCCAGCTCACATAGAGCAGAGAACCGATTCGATTCAAGACAACGTGCTTGCCATGCGGCTCCTCTATTGCTTCAATCTCGAACGAATACTGACAGATGAAGTGCAGATGAGCAAGCAGCTTGCACTCAAGCTCAATAAGCCAGAGCCAAAGATCATCTTCAAAGGCGATATCTATCAGTTGAGTGAAGGATTGCGCACGCCTTTTCGCAAGGCTTTTGTGCATCTCTTCCGCAATAGTATCGATCATGGCATCGAAGATGCCGAACTTAGGATGCGGCTGGGGAAGCCTCCCGAGGGGACAATGATCCTTGAAGTAAGGCGCCTCGATCATCAGTTTCAGATTCTGGTGTCAGATGATGGGAATGGACTCAACCTTAAAAAAATTCACGATCGCGCCAAGCTTCAGGGCCTTGCCGACCCCAGTAGGCCTTATTCTGATGAAGAAATCGGGGCTTTCATCTTCGCTGTAGGCTTATCAACGAGTGAGGCAACTGGTGAAATATCAGGACGCGGCGTTGGTATGGATGCCGTGCGAACCTTTTTGCAGCATCATGGCTGTGGGATTGCGATTGAGTTGCTCGGTCCTTCCCGGCATGAGCACTGCTCGATGTTCCGTTTTGCTATCAGTCTTGATCTTCGGTATATGCAGCCGATTATTCCAGTCACAGAGCTAGCGATGTTGCACCAACAGCCACATGTTGCCTAAGGACTGTCTGTGCGAGGGCTCTCCATGCTTTGGATGGGCCTACAAAACTTGGCTTTGAGTGAGCCTCTCATTAGCTTTGAGATGTTCCACCAACCCGCCCTTCTTCTCTGTTCTTTTATCAATCCCTAGCTGACGTAATGACACTTCGCAGTGTAGTATAGGTCAAACTTCAGAGGTTTCGATCGCGATGCGATTCATCCTGTTAGGAATAGTGTTATCAATAAATTTATGCATTTCGGATAGTGCAACGGCACAGACCTCGCCTGAGCTCGATCTCCGTGACTTCTGTCCCAGCAGCCAAGACTGTCCCATCAGGGAACTCAATGGCTCCTGGGGTTTTATAAAAGGCAAGCTTCATACGGCCGAAGAGCTACTCGCTCGAACCGATGTTTCGACCCTGAAAGTCCCTGGCACCTGGAGCCGAGCTCCTCTGAACCCCTGGCATGCGGATTGGGGAGCGGCTCGAGATGTCGGCACCTACTGGCTTATTCTCCGTAACGTCCAAGCCCGTAATGGATTGGCTCTGGAAATCAATAACGTCCACAGCAGCTATCGCCTGTTTTGGCAGCCACTCAACGCCTTGCAAAAAAATTCAGAGCTGTTTCGATTGGGCTGGAATGATCGCGATCCCATGCACTCGATCGCCAGTCTGCGCAAAGATTTCGTCGTCCTGCCACTCGAATCCGAAGTTGCCGACTATATTCTTGTGATTCAGGTCGCCAATCCCAATGTCGCCAAAGGAGGTTTACGAACCGCGCCTCGGATAGGAATGAATCAGCAGTTCCATCGGGAACTTATGGTCAAGAGTATCGTCTTCAGTCTATTGATAGGCTCCATGCTGATCATCGCTGTCTATCATTTTTTGATTTACATGCAAAGAAAGGCAGATCGATCGGCGCTGTGGCTGGCGATTCAGTGTCTATCCATTGCTGCCCACACTGTCGCTATGCAGGGCATCCTAGATTTTATCCTGCCGGAACCTTCCGATGCCAGAGTCCTCCTGCGAACTTGGATGATGTATCTTCCGCATATTCTGGCGCCAATCGCCTTCTATGCTTTCCTTACCGTGAACTTCCCCAAAGTTCACCATCGATGGGCCAAATATCTTTTCAGTTTCCCGACCTTATTGCTGAGCGGACTATTGCTGGCGCCCTTATCCTTCGTCTCCCGCCTGTATCTGGTGCTCTTCGTGCCGACCATGATTGTTTTTATTGCTTTCATCTTTTGGCGATGTCTTGTCTCGATCCGGGGCGATCGGGAATTTCAGTGGGTCGCTTCAGGCATCACTTTCCTGGGTTTTGCCTCGATAAATGATGCTCTTGCCGGACCCAGTCAGACCGGGGGCGTAAGTGTCCTGCCTTATGCCGAAGTGGTGTTTATCATGATCCAGGGGGG
>JBGSRE010000351.1:0-3649 GCA_041737755.1 Oligoflexus sp. | reverse complement strand
CATTATTGTCCGTCAAGTTGGCAGCACATTCCATGCTGGTGACAACGTGGGAACTGGCAAAGACTACACTCTCTTCGCGATGGTTACCGGTAAAGTGGAATTCACCACTGGCTCCAAGCGCAAAAAGATCAGCGTCGTTCCAGTCTAAGATAAGACAGAAAAGAACTCCGACGTGTTGATCTCACCTTGTGACACGTCAGAGTTTGACCTGCGGGACCAAGCTTGCTATAAGCTCGAGGTCCAAGCAGGGTTGTCGAAGGAAGCAGCCGAAAATTTGCAGAGCCTCTGTAAATCTCGTCGAGTCCATTCCCACCCCAAGCCTGCATTTGGAATCAAAAGCCTGAATTTTACGATTCGGAGCAATGGACATATCCACGCCTGAATGAAACCTTGGGTATCGATCCCTGCCTTTCGGAGGGGCAAGCAATGGCATTTGTTGATGAAACAGAGATTATGGTGCGATCTGGCAGTGGCGGACCTGGTATGGTCAGCTTTAAGGCTGCTAAAAATGCTCCAAAGCTTGGGCCGGATGGTGGCGATGGTGGTTTTGGTGGCAGCGTGCAATTGATTGGCAAAGCGCAGCTGAATAGTCTCAGCGGACTTTATTATCGCCGTCTTTATACAGCGGAAGATGGTGTTCGCGGGGGGCCGAACGGTTGCACGGGTCGTAACGGTGAAGACCTCGAGATCTATGTGCCGATAGGCACGCAGGTCTACGATAAAGAGTCCGACAAACTGATCGCGGAAATGCTGGAAGAAGGACAAATCATTTGTCTGGCTCCTGGTGGCAAACGCGGTCTTGGTAATATGCGTTTTCTTTCCGCAACCCATCAGGCGCCTCATGAAAATACTAGCGGCAGTCCGGGCATTGAACTGAATTTGCGATTGGAGCTGAAGCTTATCGCTGATGTTGGTTTTGCGGGATTTCCTAATGCTGGCAAATCCACCCTGCTGAGTTCTATCAGTGCTGCTCGACCAAAAATCGCCGACTATCCTTTTACCACTCTGATTCCCCATTTGGGAGTCGTGGCTGTTCCGGAGATGGATCCTTGGGGCGGTGCAAGTTTTGTTGCCGCAGATATTCCTGGACTCATCGAAGGCGCAAGCGAAGGCAAGGGCTTGGGTCATGAATTTTTGCGTCACTTGGAACGAACCAAACTCGTCGTCTATGTGATCGACCCCTTTGCACTCGATGAAATGCCTGTTTTGGAAGCGTTTGAAACGCTTGAGAACGAATTGCGTTCTTTTAGCGATAATTTAGCTGGTAAGCGCCATGTCGTGGTTTTGACCAAAACCGATATTGCTCCCGAAGAATTTGATTGGGATGAAGCGGAAGCTCCTTTGCGGAATCTTGGTTTGGAAATCCTCCGTATCTCGGCTGTGACTCATGAAGGCGTAAATGCTTTTAAGCGACGCATCTGGCAACTCGTTCAAGATGAAAGACAGAAAGTGGATATAGTTGAAACCACTGTTTCATCGCGACCACTGAATGACGAAGGATATACTTGGGTCACTCGAGTCAGCGAGGATTCGGATTTTGGTATCTGAACTCCAAGCCACGGCGGAACCAACGGTGATTCTCTATGGTGGAGCGTTTGATCCGCCTCATGTGGGACATCGATTGCTGGTAGAGAGAGCAAGGGATCGATTTCCGAAGGCTCGTCTTTGGATTTCACCGACTCCTACCCCGGCTGGTGCCGCTCTGCAGCATAAATCTCCTGCAGCAAGCTATGAGCAGCGTCTTGAAATGTGTCGGATCAATTTTGCGGCAGAGTTGAAAGATGGATCGGTGGAAATCAGTTTGATCGAAGCCCAACTGCCAGCTCCTCACTATACGATCCGCACTTTGGAGCACTGCCAGAAGAATTTAAGTCCCGAGCGATGGGCTGTTTTGATCGGGCTCGATCAGTTGGAGCTCTTTTCGAAATGGCGGGACCCCACGGGCATTCTTCGGCTGGCTGATCTGATTGTTGTGAGTCGCGACAGGGAAGACTCGCTGGTCCAAGAAGTGATTTCCCTGGCCCAAAAGCTCAGTCTTGAAGTCGAGGATCTGGGCAACGATAAAATGCGTTGGCGAAATCTATCGACTTTCATTTATCTTCTGCCTGGCTGTGTTTCCGATGCAGCCAGTCGTGATGTAAGAAACGACCCCAACCTGGCGCTCAAAAAGGGCTGGTTGGCTCCTGAGCTTGCTGATTTCATTCAGCAGCACGGGATTTATACAAAGTGAGAGGCCAGAATGGAATCGATGGATCTTATCAAGCTTATAGCCACCGGAGCTTCAGATAAAAAAGCCACCCGGATCGTCGTGCAAAAGATCGAAGGAAAATCCAGTCTTTGTGACTACCATGTGATCTGTTCGGGTAGTAATGAACGCCAGACCCAAGCGATTGCATCGGGGATTGAAGACCTAGTGCGCGAGAAAAAAGCTGGCAAACCGCTGGCTATTGAAGGCAAACAGACTGGCCATTGGATCCTCATGGATTATGGCAGTGTGATGGTTCATATCTTCCTCGATACGATTCGCGATTACTATGCACTGGAACGGCTGTGGCCGAATGTTGATACCACTTATTTCGACTGATAGCCTATGAAGATACAGATTATCAAAGTGGGAAAGCCAGCTCATGAAGCCTATGAAGAGCTGGCGGGAATGTTTGCCAAACGTTTAAAGCCCATTTGGAAAATCGAAGAGCATATTATTCGCGCTGCAGAATCCGAACGATCTGGTAAAGAACTGCACGCGCGAATCGGTTTAAATGGCGAAGGACAAAAGCTGGATCCCCACCAGGCTTTAATCCTATTAGATGAACGCGGGAAAGATCTTAGCTCACCTGAACTTGCTCAATTCATACAGCTTAAAATGGACCATGGACAAACCAAAATGCTGAGTTTTGTGATCGGAGGACCCTATGGGATTTCCGATGAACTGAGGCAGCAGGCGGATTTTGTTTGGCGCCTTTCTAAGGGAGTCTTTCCTAGTGACTTGGCTTGGGTCATGGTTTGGGAACAGCTTTATCGCGCGGCAAGCATACTCCGCGGGACTCCTTATCATCATGTGTGAGATTTCACAGTAAGTCACAAGAAAAATTATTTTAGTTTAGGCATTCTGGCTCTTGGGAGTTCGGGCAGATGGGCAGATTCCCGACGCTCGCTTTGCTCGCTCGTCATGCCAAGCTGCGAAGTAGCGTATGGCATCCATTCTCTTGAAAGCAGGAGGTATGGATATAATTTCATACAGGTTCCCGACGCTCGCTTTGCTCGCTGGGAATGACGGAGGTGTGCAGGTGGCGTCGGGCTAAGCGCTGCTCGTCATGCGAAGGGCAGCTCGTCATGCCAAGCTGCGAAGCAGCGTATGGCATCCATTCTCTTGAAAGTAGGAGGCATGGATATAATTTCATGCAGGTTCCCGACGCTCGCTTTGCTCGCTGGGAATGACGGATTTCACACAGGTTCCCGACGCTCGCTTTGCTCGCTGGGAATGACGGAGGGGAGAGGGATGGGTTTCTGCGTGCTATGTTTAAAGTCGTCTGGTCGATCGGATTTTTGCCCCTCTTGTGAAATGGAGTGGGCCACCCTTGATTGGTGTGGAATGGGTCAATTGCCGCAGCGCTCCGATCCTATCTTGAGTTCCTATGCCTATCGAGGT
>JBGSRE010000347.1:0-2614 GCA_041737755.1 Oligoflexus sp. | reverse complement strand
CCGCGAAGAATGGGATTACAAGTCCCATCTGGACCTAGCGCCAGCGATTCGTCGGCTCCTCAAGGCCAGCGATTGGGCGCCTCGATTTGAGAAACTTCCTCTGCCGATCGGTCGAAGGCTGATGGAGTTTTCTTCTCAATTGACCAGCCCTCGCCGCAATCGCCAGCTGCTTGAAACCGTGCATATTCCATTTCCCGATCAGACCATCAGGATAAGGATGTGGGAACCACGCGAACCCAGTTCCTCACGACCTGCTGTGTTTTACCTTCACGGCGGCGGTTGGGTCCTGGGCAGCAGTCGTTCGCATCGGGCTTTCTGCGAACTCATCGCCGAACAGGCCTCTTGCGCGGTTTTCTCCGTTGACTATCGGCGGGCACCCGAACATCCTTTTCCAGCTGCCCTGGGCGATGTGGAACAATCTTTTCAGTGGTTGCTGGCCCAAAGGAAAGCCTGGGGTTGGGATGATCAGCCCTTGGTCGTGGCGGGTGACAGCGCGGGGGGCAACATGGCAACCGTCCTCTGTCGACGTTTGCGCGATCAGGGAGCCCAGATGCCGGATGCCCAGATGCTCCTCTATCCCGTGACTGATTTAGCCAGGAATACCGTATCCTATCAAAAGTATGCGACGGGCTTTCTCTTGACCCGCACTCTGATGGATTGGTTCTACCTTCATTATCAGGTTGCTGGTCAAGCTAAGCATCCGGATGTGTCGCCACTCCATTGCCCATCATTGAAGGGCTTGCCGCCTGCGTTTATCAGCCTGGCAGGCTGCGATATTCTTTTGGATGAAGGCCGGGCCTATGCGCGTCGTCTGCAAGAAGCCGACGTACCGGTCCAGCTCCGTATATTTCCGAATATGATTCATGCCTTTGTTAACTTGTTGACGATTCCTGAAGCGCGGGCGGCAGCGCTCGAATCCATCTCGTTCCTTCAGGAACTGTTTCAGCGTCATCCACCAAAAAGGAGGGATCGCCCTAATGGACAATAGCGAGCTGCAAATCGTGAAAGCACCGTGGCAACTTAAAGGCAAAGGCTACATGTTCCTCTATAATTTTCCAAAATCTTGGGCCAGCAAAGCCAATTTTATGCCCGTTGAACAAAGTGGGGAATTCAAAGGCGGGCTCGGAACTTTGATGCTGGTCGATTATGAAACGTCCAATGTGGGTCCTTATCGAGAGCTGCTGCTGATACCCGGCAAGTTTTCCTGGCTCAACTTCCGCAACTATGCAATCAGCCGCATTTGGGTATCATCTCAGTCAAGCGTTGTCAGCGGTCGCAAGAATTGGGGTATCCCCAAAAATTTTGCTGATTTTCACATCACGACGAAGCAGCCTCGGCACGAAAGCTGGGATGTACTCTCGCCCGAAGGACATTCATTTTTCAAGGCTGATCTTAGCTTTGGTCGACTGCCTTTGCCGATTCATACTGCACTCTTGCCCTTTCCTCTTTTACAAACATGGAAAGGACAACATTTCCAAACCAAGTTTAGTGGTTTTGGACTTGGACATCTCGCAAAACTCGAGAGTCTGCAGATCGATGATGAATTGTTCCCGGATATCACTGCGAAGAAACCGCTGATCGGTTTGCGGGTGGATCCGTTCCACATCCGTTTTCCTCTGCCACAGATGATTCATCCTTCTGAGCTAAGCAAGGGGCGTGGTCTGGTGCTCGGAACGGCATCAAAACGCTGAATCGACTGCAAAAGTCGGTTCTTCCATCAGCTTTTTCGTTTAAAAAAGACCCAGTCTGAAGCTGGGTCTCTTGCGTTTATTGACCCAGAGCAGATGGCTCGAGCGACCAGAACAAGGGAGCAGGCAAGGTAATTTCAAACTGAAAAGGAACCCGATGCCGATCGCTAGCGCTCAAAATGTGGATACGAAAGTCGGCACCTATGGCTTCGCTATAGGATTTAACGGCGTCCAGACCTACCCCTCGTCCAGAAATTTCACTGACCGCATTTTTGGTGGAAAAGCCAGAAACAAAGATCAACGAAGCGATTTCCTGATCAGTATGTAGGCCATCCGGCTTCAACAGGCCGCGATCGATGCCCTTATTTTCAATCGCAAGCAAATCCAAGCCATTGCCATCATCATAAAAGTTCAGCAGCAGCGCATCGTCCTTGCGATTCAATTCAATAACAATTGTCCCGCGAATCTCTTTGTTTCGCTGCAGCCTTACATCTCCCGTTTCAATACCATGATCCATAGAGTTGCGCAAAAGATGCAGCAAAACATTATAGACAAATTCAGCGCCATCCTCTTTAAGAAGAACATTCATCGCCGGATTGACCAACAATGGGGGCTCTTTTTTGAGGTCGCGAGCTATCGAATCTAAGCCTCGAGATGCTTCTTCAATGATGGCAACTATCGGATCGTAGCAGAGCAAACTCACACGGTCGGCTATTTCTTGGAGCTGAGATTTTTGTTCCAAGCTGAGGTTCCGCTTGTCCATCGTTTGTAGAGTAAGAAGATTCATCTCCAGTTGCGCTTTTTCTACCTTGACGCTGCGTTCGCGCAAGGCCCATCCCAAACGATGATGGCCCAGCTCCTGATAGTAATCTATCATTTTATGTACACCATCGATTCCGCTCAGGAGCTTGGCTGAGTCCCAGTCC
>JBGSRE010000299.1:0-3700 GCA_041737755.1 Oligoflexus sp. | reverse complement strand
CGCATTTCTTCTTGAGATTGGCCGGTGGCTGCAAGCCCCGCTCCCTGACACCTTGCTTGATAAGTTCTCCTTGATTCTTGGTGCTCCAATACCCTTTGTCTGCGGATGCAGATTCGAGGGCGCCTTTGCCAAATAGTTCGTTTCTGGCGCTTAAGCGCCAGAAACAAGCTAGCTCTTGGCTTCCCATTAAGCCCATCAGAGCTGATCGAAAAACTGATCGCTCTGATACCTCCCCGGCGCAGCCCTCTCGTACGCAATGGTAGGGTGTTCGCCCCGAACTTCAAACGCCGTGATGAAATAATCATGATTTTTTGAAATCGCAACACAACGTTTTTTTACTCCGCTTTCCGCCTTGGAAAAGCGAAGTAAACTGCAATCAGCGAGATTTTTCGATGCGGAAGAAGGTCAATGCTTTATCACTGGCCAAATCCTTGGCTGGGATATGGATCAGCTCGAAATTGTACTTACCGTCCTGGCCTTGAGGAACGAGGAAAGTAAGATTGCCGCTCGCACCCGAACTGGTCAAGCCCTGCTCTTCGATCGGTGATCCAAAGTTACGAGTCGCACTCCAGCCCTTGTCGGCAAATTTAAATTCTGCCTCGCCGCTGCCCAAACTGATTTTGCGTCGGTAAACATAACCGCCCTCATATTCCAACTCATGATCAGGATTCCAGCCGTTCATGCTGCCCCGTACATAGAGCTCAGCTTTGCCCAAAGGTGGCTCTTGGCTTTCGCTCGGTAAAACGGCGGGTTTCTGATCAGCGGCCGGTTTCAGGGCGTCGAAACTGACTTCATGTTTATTATTGATAAAGATCGTGACCAAGGGCTCGCCCTTTTCGCCGGTTTTGATGTGCGGGTTGATGTGATCCTTGAAGTTAAGCAGAACAGGCTTGTCGAAACTCACCGCGCCTTTTTTCTTGCCATCAGCAGGGCCTTCGAAGACCAGCGTTTCTTTGGCTTCCTGCAAAGGCCAAGGAAAGGTGAATTGACCCTTATCCAGGTCCTGTGCTGGGCTCATCGCACCGCGGTGGCTGATGGTATAAACTCGCTGGCGACTGTTGCCATTCTCGTAAATGACGCGCACCAGAGGCGGACGAGCATCGACGATCAGCTGGCGCTGAATGATACTTTTTTGCCCCGTCCGCGAAGTCACTTCGGCTTTGAGCAGGAGAGCGGTTCCGTTGGGGTAACTCGAGCCTTCAATATAAGCCCGGAAGGGAGCATTGAAGTCAGTATAAAGTGGTTTGAACTCTTGGTCTTTGCCGCTCTTGGTCGAGAAGACAACTTTGTATTCGCCTTCTTCGGGAAGTTTCACTTCGCCAAAGAACAGCTCCGCTACGCGCTGTCCATTTTGCAGATTGATGAAATCAGGAGCGAGGGCGACACGGGTTTTTTCCTTGCTCTTCGGTCCTTTAACGATGGCAAAAGAGAGCGCGGGGAGCGTCAGTTTCTGACTCAGTTGACCAGCGGGATAGACCAGCTGAAAGCCTGCTCGATTCCAATCGATGGTCTGATCCTGGGTTTTTAGATTGAACAGGACTAGATACTCTTCGGCACTTTCAAAGAGAGTGCGGCGGTAGGCGAAGATATCCTTGCCAAAATCACGGACCGGAAAATACTCGCCAGTTCTCAGGAGAGCATGGCCCTTGAGAATCTGCGCATAGCTCGCTAGAGTTTTGTACAGCGGATGATTCGTATCAAAGCTGTCTTTGTCTGGAGCCAAGGGGGCGCCGATATGCTTGATTTCTCGATAACTCGGTACTTTGGAGGCGAACATGTCCTCGCGTGCCCCTTTATCGCCGCCCTTACCGACAAAACCCTGCTCATCACCGTAATAAATGATGGGCACACCGCGGGCGAAGTACATAAAAGCATTGGCTAGGCTGAGACGCTTCAGGAGTTCTTCTTCCGATGCGGTTTTGAAATGCTCTTTCATCATGAAAGCGAGTCGACCAATATCGTGGTTGCTGACGAAGTTCATCATTTTTTGTGGGGCACTGGCGAGGCGATGAATATCATCCTGAGCGAGGTAGTCATGCAGGCGATCGGGATTCTGATCCACAGCAAAGACATCTTGAATGGCACTCTGCATTCCAAAATCCAAAACGGAATCGAATTTGCCAAGACGGGTGTAACGACTCAATGTGGCTGGATCTGAGGAAAAGACTTCACCAAACATATAGAAGTGTGGCACACCCGCGGTCTTTGCCGCATCACGAATGGCGGGAATAAATTGTTCCCAGAATTCAATATTTACATGCTTCACCGTATCGATCCGGAAACCATCAAACTTATATTTTTTGATCCAATCCGCGTAGATTTCAATCATCCCCTGCACAACCCGAGGATTTTCTGTCATGAGGTCATCCAAGCCATAGAAATCGCCCATCTCAGAGTTTTCTCCCGAGAAGGTCGAGTTGCCACGATTGTGGTAGAGGCTGATATCATTGAGCCAATCGGGGGTCTTCTTGATTTTGGGATCATAAATGTAAGGAGTATAGGCGTAATTGGTATCTTTGAATTTGGCGAAGTTTTCGGCGCTCATATCGCCATCGACGAAACCTTCGTTAAGTTTTTTGCCATTTTTGGTCGTGGCGTAGGGGAAATTTTCGCGAGAGCGGTAAGGGCAGTCCCAGCATTCTCGGTAGCTGATCACGTCGGCCGTATGATTGGTGATGACGTCGATGAAGACCTTCATGCCTCGCTTATGGGATTCAGCAATGAGGTTTTTAAAATCCTCTTCGGTGCCCCAGTGAGAATCGACCGTGGTGAAGTCCAGAATCCAATATCCATGGTAGCCCGAGACAGCGCCTATGGGACCGTCGCCAACCTGAGTCGAGCGGTTTTTCATGATGGGTGAAAGCCAGATGGAAGTGACGCCAAGACCCTGAAGGTAATCAAGCTTCTGCACGATTCCTTGGAAATCGCCACCGTGATAAAAAGACTCAAGGGTAGGCTGATAGCCGTGCCTTATGATGTCTTCTTTGCTGTCTTTTTCGGTGACAGGAATCCGATCAAAACCTTTATTATTGCTTGGATCTCCGTCATTGAAGCGATCCATGACCATGAAATAGAACACTTCATCCGTGATGGGACGATTGAAATCGACTGGGGTTGGCGCGGCATGCAATCCTGCTTTGGGTAAGAGCAGGCTACAGACGAGCGCTAGGTTTTGCCATAGTTTCATCGCGAGGACTCCTTGCGCATACTTTCGTAGTACAGTTGTTTGGCGTCTGTAACTTAATCAAAAGGGGCGAGGAAATAAAGAGCCTAAAAGCGGGGAAAAAGACCGGAGAGGGGGGCGGAGTCGGTCCCTGAGCGCAAACAAACCATTCGGTAGCTTGGGTGAAAGCTCAGGGGGTCACGGCTGCGGAGCGGATATGATCGAGGATGGCTCGGGAAACCATGCCGTGAACGCCAAAGGCGAACTGCAAGAACTTGAGTTGATCCTCAGGGGCATAATCCGGCAAAGCGTTTAGCTGGGTGATCACGCGGTCCATGTAAGCGGGTTCATCCCGTAGCTTTTCTTCGAGGTGCCGCAAACAGTATTCAGCCACGACATCGTTGATGTTCAAGGTGCGACTCAGAATGCTGCGCGACAGGTTGCGCTCGCCTTGCTGAACCTTCTGAATGAGGAGCAGCATCGCATCCTGTGAAAGTTGCAAAGGGATATTGCCTTGAGTACCGGCTCTATACTTAT
>JBGSRE010000288.1:0-3676 GCA_041737755.1 Oligoflexus sp. | reverse complement strand
GTCTTTTCTGTTGGGCTTTCATCTTGGGGATAAGAAAACTGGAGTCTTTAGCGATGCCTTTTGCTCTGGATTTCGCTACGGATATCAGAGCCTTATAACAGCTGCCCATTGCATTGAAGCCCAGTACCCGGATTTTCGTGAATCCCCCCCATTGATCGAAATCTCCACAGGCACTGGTCGACCATTGATATCGTCCATCGATCCTGTCGAAATCACACTTCATCCCGATTATAGCTCGTATTGTCTCAAAAATGGGTTCTCCTGCCCGGATATTGCCATCATAAAAATTCCAGATAGTCTTAGTGGCCAGGAAGTATGGCTCAATTCAACAGACCCTGCGGATATCGATTTCTCCGGCAAGGGATTCCCGCAGGGCACTTCGCCAACGTTGGCTGGGTTTGGTTGTACCGTCGATGATTTTTTTGTCTCGGGCGGTTGCACTCGCGCGACGTTCAACGACTTACAGTATTCGGTAGCAACAGGAGTCTATCAAAGAACAAATAGTCGTCAGGATCTAGGACCATATTATTTTCAGGTTGATGGCAAAAACAGCATCGCAGCTAAGTTTGGCATAGGCTCAGGTGATTCGGGGGCTCCTTTATTTCGACAGTTAAGTCGTCCAAGCACACTTAGGCCGGGTGATCTGAGGCGCGTTACCGTCGATGGCATTGCCATCTACCAAAGCGCAGGATTTGTGGGCACAATCGGCTATGATAACATCGTGCTTGATCTGGCCCATCCAACTGTTTCCGCTTGGCTCAAAAAGGCTTTGGCCAATGACGGTCTGAAATTCAAAGACCCAACCATACCTGTTATTAACCCGGGTAGCTTAGCCCTCTGCGATCCAGGTCGACTCAGCAGTAAACCCGAGCAATCAAATTTCAAAGTACCGCCATGGACAGTAGAAAAGCTCGGCGGAAAAGTACCAAGTGAAGCTGTTGATGCCTTAAATAGCTTACGCAATGGCAGAAGCCGTCTGTATCTCGGAATGTGTATCGACTATATCGAACGCCGAGCGCTAGCTCTCGAAAAAGCAGGACCGACGCATCCGGCCTTTGAGGATTTGTCACTTCTGTATGAAGCTTCTCGTTGGCAATACCTGATGCTAATCGAGCTAGCAGTACAACGCCAAGACCTAGATGATCAGGAACTGGCTCTGCTCGAATATATGCATCAATTAAATACCGATTTTATTCTGCAAATGCAGGATGCTTTGTTATCAGGAACCCCGCTCGTATCGACCGGCTACGATATATATATCCTCTATAACAAGGAGAATATTCAAGGAGAGGTCAGCGATTTTGAATATAACTTGACTGCCACATCATTTCTAGTTCCGGGCATCCTAAGGGCGCCCGGGAAAATATTGAAGGGCAGCGCACGGTCTTTAGAATTGAGCGCGAAAATAGCAGAATCTATGAGCAAGTATGGCGTCAAAGGAGGCCGCTTCACTTTAGCATTGGCTAATGCTGCCAAACAAGTTCGAGGATCAGAAGCTCGATATTTTGCTTTGCTGGGCAGAGCAAAGCAACTGGGTATTCAGACCAGCGCGGGTGTCCGCGCTTATCTTCGCTTAAGTCGCATCATTGAACCAGCATGTCGTTTGCTTTCGGATTCGCATATCTCAACTCAGCCCACCGTACTTGAAAAATTGCTAGGAATTCCACTTTGGTTGCTTGAAGACAAGGCTTTTGCCAGCACCTGTGGGGATCTGACCCAAAGCGTAGCGCAGAAGTTGCTTAAAATTTTCCCCGACCTCGCTGACGACGCTTTCGACACTATCGCTATCAAATTTAGGAAGTATTGCAGAAATGACTGCAATCTTGAAGATTTTCTCACAGAGTTCGCCGACGTAGGATCCATCGCGCAATTAGAAAAAGTTTTTTATTCAATAGAAAAGGCGGGACTGAAAAGCCCTGAGGATATTCGGCAAGCCATGCGTACGGCGTATATGCCGCACAATGTGCCTAAGAATAGAAACTTGAATGATTTCACGATAGACTCGGAATTAGATGCCGAATCCTTGAGAGAATTCAGGAAGGCTCTCAGTAAATATGATGAAATATTGGATAGTCTGCTTGATGTAGCTGCTATCGCACGGAATACAGGCTATCCTGTAGAAGTCTTAAAAAGAGTAAAACGGCACTTTTTCATGACAAAGCATGATGTGCAGGTTGCTGCCAGCAGAGTTTCGAATGGATATTTTGAGCCCGATTTGAATTATGCAGACTGGTGGCTCCGCGCAGCTGCTGGTAAATTGAATGAGGAGGAGGCTGCAATGTTCAAAAGGTTTTTGGCTCATGAACATGTTGAAAGCAAATTGATGGAAAGTGGGCTACCTTACAAAAGCTCAAATCCCAGTGCGTGGAAAACCGACTATCTACCTAATAGCAATGCATTTGGTGCCCATGATTTGGCGCCATTGAGTGGATTAGGCAAAGAAGAATTTTCGCATTGGAATGTTTTGTTTAGTTTTTCGTCTGAAAGGCTCAGGACAAACGACAATCTTGACAATCTTGATTCCATCGTAGAAGAGATCTTACTTAGGACCAAGAGATGACTGGACTATTGGATCGAGCAATATTGACTTTTCAAAGTGCAGATCTCGCCCCTATGTCGATGCCTAGCACAATTGATGGCAAAGTATTGAAAGAATACCTTCGTCGACAAGCTATTTGGGCGGATGCTGTGGGAAAGCTCGGTTTGTGGCCGTTCGGTGATCTTGCGGAAGCTATTGCTCCCGGATACTCCTTCCCTCTTGCAAATGAAGCAACCAGACTATTCCCCAAGAATATACTTATGCCATGGACTAAAAATCATTGGTTCTGGCTCTTCAAATTCTATGAAATAGCGAGCAGTAGAAATATTCTCGAACTTTTTCGTCTTCCAGATCCTTGTGAACCATTACTATTGCTGCTTTCCCATGGCAGGAATCCCCATAAGGAAAATGGTTCAATAGTGATGTGGATGTATCAAGTAGGACTTTCCAATAGCCAGGCAGAATATTCTGCTTTTCCAACATTCATCGAAATGGAAGAAGCCCAAGCATACTACACTTCACTCAAAACGGAAAACCAATGAAGGTTGGAACGCTATCAGCGCTGAGCTTCGGTCTTTTCATTATTGCAGGAACTGTTTGGTTTCTATGGCAAAAGAATGAAAAAATTTCGCTAGAACTGCAGCCCATCTTGCAAAAAAAGTATTCCTTTTTTGTGAGTTATGACTCAAAGGCGGAGGCTCCATCCAACCTCAGCCCTTCAAACCAAGTAAGCATGCCGATCCAATCGCTATCAATCCATCTAGAAGCGGATCTTGACTTCACGATAATCAGTGAAGACAAGGGATTCTATAAGTGCATGGTCAGCCTTAAACCTAGATTGGAGGCGAGCAACGCGACTGCGCGCAGCCTCGTCCCTTCTGCTAAATTCGCCTATGTCTACTTTAAAAGAGACGGCACTGTTGTACAGTTAGTCGTGCCAGAGAAGGAATTACAATCCAGTTCCCCACTTTGGACTGACATTTTACGTCACGCATTTCCCCGACTCCCTGGCCTCCCTATAAAATCCTCGGCAACTTGGATAGCTCAAGAGCATGATGGTAATTCCGGATCATCAACCACTCTTTGGCAACTCGCTGAACTGAAGGCCGATAGCTTCCTGGTAAAAAAGTCCTATGA
>JBGSRE010000275.1:0-5532 GCA_041737755.1 Oligoflexus sp. | reverse complement strand
GCCTCGATCTCTTCCGGCAATGACCAGGAATTCGTGCTTTGTTCTGCCGCATGCAGGCTGTTAGCTAAGCCCAGTCCCTGGAAAACCAAGAGACTGGATAGGATCGGGCTCCGCATGGGCAAATCTCCTAGCGTTAAATCGAAGGAGGAGCTTACTTCTCCGCCTTCACAGCGACTTTGGGAGCACTGCTGATGTGACTTTTCTGAACTTTAAGGACCGTATTCGGACCTGCATCCAAAGCGATGAAGCCATCGGAGATCGATTTGATACGACCGATGATACCACCTGAGGTGACCACTTCATCTCCCACTTTAAGACCAGTCAGCAGTGCCTGGTGATCTTTGGCTTTTTTCTGCTGAGGACGAATCACCAGAAAATACATTATGACAATAAATGCCAAAGGCATGATGAGAATTTCCAACATGCTCGGCTGTGCCGCTTTTCCGCCTTGTGCCAAGGCTACTTCCACTAAGGACAGACTCATGGTTCCTCCCGCAGGGTGCTAATCAGAGGCTCCGACTGTACTCGAGGCTTCGGCCATTTGCAACGGAGCAACCGATAGCTCATAAAGCTGTCGGGACTCGACTTTGCAGATTTTGGCGGCATTGTTCTGATTCCAAATCCATAGCAAGAAAGCTAAGGGATTTGCGCCAAAAAACAGCAGTTGGCCAATGCCCTCGAAAGTATGAGAAGCATATTCAGGGTGGCGCAGGAAGTGATAGGGACCCTGTTCCGAGCGAGGCATACCGGGCACGAAAATACAGCGCTGCGTCCAGAGTCGGCCCAAACTTCGCATGGACCAGACGCGCAGCAGCAGCGCGATCATTATCAAACTCAGACCCCAAAAAGGCCAAGCCTTCAGGAGCAGAGGGGTAGGCAGTATAAGATGGCCCATCCATGCCACCCAAGGTAGCATCAACCGCCCTCGGTAGTAACGCCGCATCAGTCCAGGTATGAGCTCTTCGCCGCCGACAACTTTGAGGTAGGCATAGTTATAGCCATGCACGCGTCGCTCTCCGAAGCTGACCAGCGCGGTCGCCAAGAGCACAAGAAGAGCCGGAAGCTCAGCCGGCAGACTGGCAAGTACTGCTGCCACTCACTTTACCTTTCTATCGATATTGACACTTCTTGCATCCTAACATACTCGAATTCCTAAGTTGAAGGCGCATCCCTCGATTTATGCCATTAATTCCTAACAATCCCGCAAGTATTCACTTTCAAGCGAAGGAAGTTTGACCGGACTCCTGAAGCAGAGTAAGGACGAACTTGACTCGCGCGCTCCTGCGGAGTCTGTTCCGCACAGAATGACAGTAAGCCAAGAGAGACAGATGGTTGATTTTTCGCAGCTCAATCCTGAACAGTACGAAGCCGTCACCAAAGTTCAGGGACCGGTGATGATTATCGCTGGAGCCGGGACCGGAAAAACCCGTGTTATCACCTACCGCATGGCTTTCATGTTGCAAGCGGGGATTGCGCCATCGGAAATTGTCGCAATGACTTTTACCAATAAAGCCGCGAGAGAAATGCGGGTCAGGCTGCTGGAGTTGGTTGGACGAGATGGGAAAGGCATCCTCATTGGGACCTTTCACAGCTTTTGTTTAAAAATATTGAGAGAATTTGCCTTCGAGGCGAACCTTGATAGTCGGTTTTCCTTGGCAGGGACCTCGGATCAGCTCGATCTGGTCCGCAAAGCCATGGAAGAAAGAGGTTGGCAGGGTCTCTATCGGCCGGAAGATCTGCTGGCTCGAATCGGTTCAGCAAAAAACGCTCTCCTCCGTCCTCAGGATATTCTGAATGTGAGCTCGGAACGTTTCGAAGACAAAGATCCTGCAGTATTGGCTGCGATTTACGATGTCTATGAAAGACAATTAAAACTCAATCGGGTGATTGATTTCGACGATTGTATTTTCAAAACAGCTTTACTCTTGCAGAACAATCCCGAGCTTTGTCTAAAATTACAGCAACGCTGGCGTTATTTTCTGGTCGATGAGTTTCAGGATACCAATTTTGCCCAATTGCACGTGTTAGAGCTTCTCGCCAAAACCACAAGAAATATCTGTGTTGTCGGCGATGACGATCAGTCGATTTATAGCTGGCGTGGGGCATTGGTAGAAACTCTGGACCGCTTCGAACAAATTTTTCCAGGAACTTTATTGATAAAGCTGGAGCAGAATTACCGCTGCTCGAACGTGATTCTGCACGCTGCCAATACTGTAATCCGCAATAATACCAGCCGTAAGTCCAAAACTCTGTGGAGTGCTTCACAGAATCAATCGCCCATCACTCTTGCTTCCCATGCCGATGATGTGAATGAGGCTAAGTGGATTGCCAAGAAATGCTTTACGATGCTGGGGCAGGGGTTTAAACCGAAGGATATGGGCATACTCTATCGCGCGAATGCCCAGGCCAAAGCAGTCGAGCTGGCCCTGCGTGAAATGCAAATTAGCTATAAAGTCTATGGTGGCTCAAGTTTCTTTGAACGCAAGGAAGTGAAAGACTTTCTTTGCTACTTTCGCCTGTCGGTCAACACCGGAGACAGGCTAGCCTTCTGGCGTATTATCAATACTCCTGTACGTGGAATTGGTCTCAAGACTCTCGAAAAAATCGAGGAGTCTGCCAAGATTCATGACAAAAGTCCGTTCGAGGTCTTGAGCCTCGGTTTAGTGGAACTCGACAGTAGGGCTCGCAAAGCCACTCAAGAGTTCGTTGCAGCAATCAAAGACTTGCACCATATGCCTATGAGTGATGTCAACGATCTGGAGCTGCGAGGACAACGGATTCTCAAAGATTTTGGCCTAGAAGATGAAATTCGTAACAAAACCACCCATGAAGGGGCTCGTCGACGCAAAGTGGATGCCCTCAAACGTTTGCCGGCTTGGATCAAAGGCATTGCCGAACGACAGGTCGAAGACCGCGGCCAGCTGCAGTTGCTCGATCTATTGGATCAACTGAGCCTGAGCGACGCTGAAAAAGATAAGGATCGAGGCAATGACAACCATGTTTCCCTCATGACTATCCACGTCGCCAAGGGCTTGGAGTTTCCGGTAGTTTTTGTTTGTGGCCTGGAAGAGGATCAACTTCCTCACAAAAACAGTGTGAATTCTGAAAATGGCCTTGCCGAAGAACGGCGACTTTTCTATGTGGCCTTGACCCGAGCGAAAATCAAACTTCATCTCACCTATGCTCGGGAGCGTTTTTCGCAGTTCAAAAAACAAACGAGAAAACCCAGCCGATTCATCGAAGAATTGCCGAATAAAGGCCTGGAAACTGAGCATGATGCCGAGATGCGATCGGTAATAGAGGAAGAGCAAAAAAAGGAAATCAATATGAGTAGACTTTCCAAACTGAAGCAGGAACTGCGAAGCGGCTTTTCGAAGAGGGAGTAATCACTGGCTATCCCCCCAAGTCATCCCCAGCACGAAGTGCGTCGGGGATCCTTTGGAAATGCACGGTTTGAGTCTAGCGGATGCCCGACGCCCGCAATGCGGGCTGGGCATGACGAAAGACCGAGTCATCCCCAGCACGAAGTGCGTCGGGGATCCCTATTATCCATCGACATCCAGGTCGATGATTCCCTTATCTTTCACAAAATTTTTGAGGTTTGATATAATCCGCGCTTCGATTTGTCTCGCACGCTCGCGGCTTATGCCGTAACGATCGCCGATTTCCTGCAGTGTGATAGGACTTTCATTCATGATTCTTTCGTCGAAGATCTCTAAATCACGACCTTTGAGGGTCAGACGAAAACTTTGCAGCTGCTCACCAAACAAATTTCGTATTTCATCATTGGCCAGCACATCTTCAACACTGGGATCGTGATTCCTAAGCATCGACCCCCTGGTCACACCTTCTCCATCATCATCTGCGCCTACGGGTGCGTCCAAAGAATAATCCGGCCCATTCAAACGCATCTGCATATCGATCACATCTTTCTCGCGAACGTCTAAATTCTGGGCGAGAAGCTTAGTATCGACGTGATCGTACTCAGCTAGGAGCTTATCCATTTCCCGACGCAAATTGAAGAATAACTTGCGCTGGGCCGCGGTCGTGCCGATCTTAACCTGACTTTTATTGTCCATTATGAATTTTAAGATATATGCTCTTATCCACCAGGCAGCATAGCTCGAAAGTTTCACACCTTTATAAGGATTGAATTTCTTAACCGCTTGCATAAGCCCATAATTGCCTTCTTGAATCAGATCCAAAAGATTGGCCTGGGCCTGACGAAAGTCGTTGGCGATTTTCACAACCAGCCGGAGATTCGAGGTTACAAGACGATGAGCAGCTGCTATATCACCTTCTTCAAAATGCTTGCGGGCAAATTCCAATTCTTCTTCTGGTGTAAGTAGGGAATATTTGGAGATTTCTTGCAGATAAAGTTGCAGAGGTGATAGCTTGCTAACAGCCTGGCTGGCTTTCGATGTTGGTAAATTTTTCGACATCAGAGCACCCTTGCTTCAACCTGACAAATGGGACTGAAATATGCCAGGAATTGGGATCATAGCAAATCCCCACTCTAAGTTAAATAAACGATCTCCTCAAGAATTGCGGCTTTTAAGGGATCTTCTTGGCCAAAAAGGCATCTTTTCCTTGAGCCAGGATCTCGATGACCTGGACCGCATCATTATCGAGTACAAGTCTAAAGGCATTGATATTGTTGTAATTAATGGTGGTGATGGCAGTATTTCACGAGCCGTTAGCCGCATTATTGCTATTTATGGCCCTCAATCCTTGCCCAAAATCTGCCTTTTGGGTGGCGGTACCATGAATTTGGTTGCATCGCAGTTGAAGATTCGAGGCTCACCTCACCAGATTCTGAAGCGTCTCCTGAAAAAACTGGAGCAAAAGCAGCCGTTGAAGACTGAAAAACTTGCCACCCTTAAAATTGGTAAGATCTATGGGTTTCTCTATGCGGATCAATCATCAACAGCCATTCTCGAGGAATTTTACGAAAAGAAAAGCGGCCACATCGGAGCCACGTGGCTGACCGCACGATTGATTCAATCGTTTCTACTGCGAGGTTCTTTGATCAAACGCATGATTCGGGCTCGTCCATTGCAAGCAAACTTTAAACCAACCGGTCGAATTCAGAGCCCAGCTTTGGGTTGCTTCGCAGGAACGATCACCAAATTTCCAATGGGATTGCAGTTTCTACCGCTGGCTCGATTGCGTCCCGGTCATTTTCAGGTCACGGTCGTTACCTGTTCTGCGGAAAAGATACTATGGCATCTCCCCTTGATCATGCTACAACAAAAAGAAGGCCCTGCAATTGGCAAGCACAGTTTTTGCTGTGAAGAGGCAAGCCTTCGCTACGAAGGATCGCTAGCCTTCACAGTCGATGGCGAAATTTACTCGATGCCAGAGGGTTCGCTGAAAATTGAGGCCGGGCCCGAACTGGAGTTTTTTTGCATCTAAAGGTGAACCCAAATGGATCACGATCTCGGTAAAACCTCACTAAAAAAGCCAACAACCGATAAAAATCGGTTGGTCCATACTTCACCAAACCCTGAGATTGTCGATATTGCAGGAGCT
>JBGSRE010000255.1:0-1867 GCA_041737755.1 Oligoflexus sp. | reverse complement strand
AATACGATGACGCCGCCGCCAATGTCCATCGAGTGATCGCCCAGTTGCCGACAATCGATGAGATCATTGGTAGTTTGAATTTTGCCAAAGGCAAAACGCAACTTCAAGCGCATCATTTCAGCAGCTTGCTCACGAGGCATGCCGGCTTCGACAAGTTCATTCTCATCAATCAGACCATAGTTACCACGGAACACATAGTCGAGCTGAGCTTTGATCTGCTCTGGATTGCCAATCATGATGGGTTTATCTTTGGAATAGCCCGGATGATTGGGAATCAGCATACCCTGACGATAAAACATCTGCAGTATGGTAAATTCAGCCAGATTTGCAAACTGGCCGTTTTGAATACCCAGATCGGAAAGCAGCAAGCAATTGGGGCCCGTCTCATGCAAGACAGTGCTTCCTGGTTGATTGCGGATCACGCCATGCTTGATCAGGTGCTTGACGCTATCAGCAGGACAGCCAGCTTGAAGGAACACTTTCCTGCTAGGTACTGCCACCCAGTAAAGCCCCGGAGCTATTTTTTTGTATTCTATCAGGCCCATGTAACTCCCATCTCCATTCAGTCTATCGGTGCCCCTCAAAAGGAGTTGAGCGGCAAGTTTTTCCACCCTCTTACCTTAAGGTCATGATGGCTGATTTCTGATTTTTGCTTGCCTGCTCTTCGTTGTTTATTGATCATTGAATTCAGTCTCTTGCGAGGATGACTGGAGGACCAAGGGCAGCTCCAATTCGAAGCAAGTGTGAGGCCCTTCCATGTTAAAATCGAGTCGACCTGCAGCTCTCTGAACGATTCGACGGGCAACATACAATCCACTGCCCGGAGCATTGGCTTCATTTCCCTCCGAAACGGGATCGAAGAGTCGCAGAGCCTGATGTTCGGTAAGTTTGATTCCTCCACAGGTCAAGCGCAGTAGCAAATGGTCGCCTTGGACAAGGCCCTGGATATCCAGCCACTTGTCCTGATCGAGTAGCATTTCCAACCGATGACACATCGTGGTGATAAGGCTTATTCCAACCTGCATAAGGTCAGCGGAATGAACCATCAGGGTCAGATCCGGCACATTCATTTGCAGACGAACTCCTGTCATCCGTAAACGAGGTCCTAATAGACTGCTAATTTTGCTGAGTGATTGATCGATTCTGCAAATTTTCTGGCTGCCGCGCCGCTGGTGGAATTCCAGGATGCCATCCATTAAAAGTCGGGCCTTTTGCGATTGTTCCATAAGATGCGTATGACCCGTCGCCAAATTTGTGACACTGTGAAAAAGCTCCAAATCTTGTCTCGATAGCTCTTGCATGGCCTGCCAAATCAAGTTTTTTTCGGTCGCTGCTAGCAGGGAAGGCGCGAGTTGCAGGCGCATATTTCGGAGTATGGTCAGACTTTGTTGATCGGTTTTTGGCAAAGGTAGGGACTCCAGGTCAAAGTCATCGCCAGCTTCTATTTCTTGCAAAAAAACCCTGGCAAATCCCGCTCCGAATCGATCGACATTGGGTAGCATGGCGATAGCCTGCTGACAAAGGATTCTGCTGGCTTCCGGCGTGTAGCGATCGCTATAGATATCTTTGATTTCTCGGCTGAGATCGGTGATCAGCTCACCGAGTTGCGCAAGTTTTTCGCGTTCCTCCATCAAGGCCACACGTTTGGTAAGACGTTGGCGGCTGAGGAGGTTGCGCACCCTTAGTACCAATTCCTGCTGAATGATCGGCTTGGTTAAGTAATCATCGGCACCAAGATCCAGACCGTGAATGCGATCCTCGTCTGAAGCGCGGGCGGTGATAAGAATAACAGGAATATCAGTCAAAGCTGCGTCTAGTTGCTTTTCTTGCATGACATGTTCACCCGTTCAATGCGATTCTCCTTTGG
>JBGSRE010000227.1:0-9614 GCA_041737755.1 Oligoflexus sp. | reverse complement strand
GCTGCTAGAACCAAATCTCCTTCGTTTTCTCGATCCTCGTCATCGACCATAATCACCATTCCGCCTTTTTTAATGACGTCGATGGCTTTGCGAACTCTGGCGATCAGCTTTTCCTGGTCTATCTGCATAGGGATACCCTTTATCCGAGGCTGAGCGAAGGAAGACATGGTTGTCAAAGATCAAATGCGACAAAATAGCGTTGTCTATCCGATGCCCGCATCCTAGCCCAGAACAGCTGCTCTGTCCATTAAAAGTCCGGCTCTTAGAGCCAAACGAAATGGAATTGCGGGCCTGATTCGGGTGTCTTTCTTTGAGCTGAAAACTTCCCTGCGAACTCGGCATAGAATGCTCGTCCCGTGACACACTATTCGGCACTTTTAGTCCATTTCTCCTGCTGGCTCTCGTCTTTATTTAAAACAGTGATGGATATGACTTTTCCCGAGTTTAGAACCCACTGCAATCGACTTTCATTGCTCAAAAGAACCGTTCGTTGCGTCGAACCATCGCCCAGGGTCTGAGTGGTGATCGTTCCGCAGGAAAGATTAGGCGAAATCGGCAGCGGCTTGATCGCATAGGGGGCTGCCGAGCTGGGTAAGGGTAAGATGCTATAAATTTCCAAGCTACTGAGCAGCGTCAGATAGCGGACGCTATCCGTGCCGATGGCCACCTTAAAGATCGCCTGGCCCATTTCGTTGGCAAAGGTTCCCTGGATACTTTCTGCAAATGGTGACGCGCAGCTTATGATGAGATAAGGCGAGAGATTAGAGCTTGGCATCTCGGCTTGATTGGGGGAGGCGCTATCAGTTGTGGAACCCGTGCCTGGTGCTGATGCCTCGACTTTGGCTTCGGTTTCAGGATCCTTTTGAACCCCATTGCCTACCTCAGTCCCAGGCGTGCAACGGAACATCCAAAGACCGATGATGAGGATTTTTGAAAAACGAAAATTCATGAGTCGGACCCCTTGGTCTGAGGAAACATTTGTAGATTGAGTTGAACAACAGCCTTGTCCTGCTCCGGTTGATTCTGCTCCAAGGCCCATTGATGCAATTCCTTGCGAAAGCTTTTGAGTTTTTGCTTCAGCTCAGGCAAGCATTGTTCCGGCAATTGAAAGATTAAGGCGCCGAATTCACGCTGATCGACGGCAAGATCTTCGAGCGCTTCCATCGCCTGCTCCAAGACGCGGCGATGAAAAGTACGGATAGCAAGGCTCTTGACTTCATCGCTGCTGATCACAATATCGTCTTTGACTTCAAAGTGACCATCGGCTCGCTTCTGAATGAAGCCCTTCTTTTTTAGAAAATTAAGGGCAGCGACTATCTCTTTTAAGTCGATGCGTCCGTTCAAGCGACGCTGAATCCAGTAGGGGTCATCGCGGAAACCATCGAGCAGGGCCATTTCCCTTAGCACGGGATAAATCCAATGGCTCAAATACTCGACGGCATCACTTTCCAATTCATAGCGGCGTGAACTAGGGGTAAGTCTTCGTAATTTTTCGTACAAAGCGGATCGCTCTTCATCGCCTTCGGCCTGATTCATTTGCACGAGACAGCGAAAGTATTCCGCCGGTCCGGCCGTCAATCCCAAGGCTTGGATAAACTTATCCAAGGACGGTCCACTGATGTTCCTTTGGCCGTCCATGACTAACTTCAAAACATTGGGGGCGCTAAAGCCGGCGGCCAGGGAAAATTGCCGAAAGCTATAACCTCGCTTGCTCTCTTTGCGGAATTGATAGTAATCCGCTAGATAGAGGCGATAATTGGTGTATCCATAAATGCTGGGTGTCTGCATCATACTGTTTACTACTTCCCATCTCGTTCTGATGTATTCTCGGAATAATCAGCGATTCACCTGAGGATTTTTTTTAGCAGTGCATTCGGTAGCTTCCAGGTATTTTTGTATTCTCTGAGTTAAGTCCTTGAATCTAATGAATTCTCCAAAGGCTATGTATTCTCATCGGCCAAGTTCTTTGCCGAGCCCCATTCAGCACTGCTATTAAATCATTTGGTTATGAGACTTTCTGTATTCTAAAAAAAGCCAAATCAGAATACGCGAGAATACGAAAACTGGCCAGAAGTGCTCCTGGAATCCCGTCTGAAAGCCGTAAAGCTAAGTAGCCGGACGGGATATGGAACAGGGACTTTAAGGGAGAAAACGGAATGAAGACTTTGAGTAAGTTTGCACAGATGGTGGGAATAGGTTTGGGTCTATGGGCACTCACGGGTTGTGGCTTTCTGCAAACGGATGGCACTCGCGGGCAGAAGAACTTGTCCAATGTTTTGACCAAAGCCAGACAGGAAGCTCAGAAACTAGCATCCAACCGCCCCACCATTCATCAGGGTATGAATCTCTATAATTCTTGCGAACTTGTGACGGCGGAACTCAATGAGTCCCTTCGTCAGAGATGGATTCAACAGAAAGCAGATATGAGCGATGCCATCGGCTATGCTTTAAATCCTCGATCAATGGAAATGGACCCTCAGGGCCAGCAGGATAGTATAGCTGTTCCATCCGCTGCGTCTGAAGCTTCGACAGGCGCTGCCGATAGCGCTTCCAATAAATCGAGCGAGGGTGCCGATACCCTGACGAATGTGCAAGAAATTGGGGTGGACGAGGCCGATCGGTTTCGGGTCGGTCGTGATCAAATCTATGCCTTGAGTTTCAATCAAGTGAAAGTTGTGGAACGAGGCAGTCTGCAGTTGCAAGGTTCTTTAGATGTCAGCGATTGGTATAGTCCGCAGATGTATACCCGCGATGATCGTCTCATTATCGTCGGTCAAACCCGATACAGCGCCAGTGAGCAAGAGGAACTGGCACAAAATAGTACGCCGACGAGTGATCAAGTCAGCCGTCCTTCTACTGGTGGGTGGGGCATGGGCCTTTATGTTCAGGTTGCTGTGTATCGAACAGCGCCAGGTCAAATGCCAGTTCTTCTGACTCAATCGAAAGTCAAAGGATCCTATATTGATAGTCGGCTGGTTCAGAATAATATGGTTTTGGTCCTTAAAGACCAAATCAAAACTGAAACGACTCCCATCACTTATGAAGATTTTGCTGATGAAGAGTGGCAGATGGATAAAAAATCTCGGCAGATATTTGCATCCTACTATCAAAATGCGGTTCGCGAGAGCCAGATCAAAGTTGAGAACGAAAGCATTAACGGTATTCCCTGTTCACAAATCCTGAACAGAAAGGTTTCCGATTGGGATTTCAGTTTGTCAAAAGTCCTCAGCGTCGATATTCAAAATACTCAGAGTCCTGTCAAGAGTATCGGTATCATAGGTCAGGGCGATAAAATTTACATGACCAGTGATTCCCTTTATCTCCTGAAATATCAGATCAATTGGTTTGATGCCCGCTGGGGCGGCATAGCCTGGTATGGTTCGGCCGATGAAAAGCTCTTGATTCAGCAGATTGGTTTCGATGCTACTACGGGTGCTTTGAATCCATTGGCAGAGGGCGAAGTGCGCGGACGGATCAAGGATCGCTGGGCTTTGCGGGGCATGAATGGCGGCAAAAACCTGGTGATAGCGACTAGTACCGGACAGCTGTGGGCCAATGAGGGAGACGCTGTGGCTCAGAATCATCTTTTTATTCTCGAGCAGGATGTGGGTTCAAAACGATTAAACCAAGTCGGCAGTGTGGAGAATTATGGAACACGTGAAGACATCCGCTCGGTGCGTTATGTTGGAAGTACCGCCTACGTTGTAACATTTCGCACTGTGGATCCCTTGTTCGCTTTCGATATCAAGGATCCCAAAGCTCCCAAGCTTCTGAGTGGACTCAAGGTCCCTGGTTTTTCCACCTATATGCACCCCTTGGCCTCGGGTCGTCTTTTGGGAGTCGGCTTTGATGCCGTCAACGGCGGCGCAGCTAGTATGATCCAAGGTATTCAGGTTTCACTTTTCGATACGACGGATCCGACAGCGATGAGTCGTATCGATAACAAAATCTATGGCTCGCGTGGATCGAATTCCGAAGTGACAGTTGATCATCGTGCCTTTTTCCATGATACGACCAGTCAGTTGATCGGTCTTCCTTTGGTCGAGCTCTACGGGCAGAATGGAAACGGCGTGAGCAACTTGAAATTCAGTGGCGCGCAGATTCTTGCTCTTGAAAACAACTTGCTAGTGGAAAAAGGTCGGGTCAGTCATCGAGAATGGATTCCTCTCTACTGCCAGCAGCAGATGTCCTATGGCGGATATCAAAGCTTTGACATCAATCGGCTGTATCGGGTGGACGACCGACTCCTGACCCTGTCTCAGTATGGAATCAAAGCTTATAGCCTGACTGATTTTAGCCAGCCGGTGATCAGTCTCGCCTACCAGTCTAATCCAGGAGAATGCAGCAATTATTATCGGATGTCCCGTTAAGATCATGTGGATTTTTTTGTACGGCTGTCGACAAACTGTCGACAGCCTTTCTTTTTTATCAGGCGGCTCTCTTTGTCTGGAATCTTTCTTTGTACTGGAGTAGAACTTGATTAACTACATTGTTTATTGTCAAAAACCAGTATTGAGGAGGAGCCCATGCTTCGACGGATTTTATGCGCATCCAGTCTGCTTTTGCTTATGGCGACTCAAGTTTCGGCGAAAACCTATACGCTAGGTGGCGCCCGCCCTGCAACTCTACTGACGCCGACTGTGGTCAGCGCCAAGGATAAACTCCCCCTCCTGGTTTTTCTGCATGGATATACCAGCAATGGCCAGCAATCGGATTCCCTCTTTGGAATTTCCAGCCAAAGGGATCAATTGGGTTTTGCGGTGATCATCGCCGATGGCACCAAAAATTCAGAAGGCAATCGCTTTTGGAACGCAACGCCCGAGTGCTGTGATTTTGAAGAGAGTGGAGTGGATGATGCTGCTTACATTGCTAATCTGATTACGGAAGCCAAAACGGTGACCTCGATCGACTCGGCAAAGGTGTATGTGATGGGACATTCCAATGTCGGTTTCATGAGCTATCGGATGGCCTGCGAATATCCGGAACTCTTACGCGGAATAATTTCCATCTCGGGAGCTTTTTTCAAGGACCCAACGCTTTGCAAGAATCCTGGGACGCTCAACATTCTGCAGATTCACGGCAGCGTCGACTCAACTATCCCATTCGAAGGTAGCAGCTATTTTCCCTCCACCCAAACTTCACTCGACTACTGGATAGGCAAAAATACCTGTAGCGAAGGGACGCTGGAAGTTGGAGCGCTTGATCTGGTTCGTGCCAGTAGCTCGTCCTCACCAGTCAAGGAAACCGACAGCACGGTTTGGGAAAACTGTCAGAGCAAAACTAAAGTAGGTCTGTGGAAAATCAATGGTACAGGCCATCTGCCGTTTTTTAATGCTGCTTGGTTGGCTGCTGCACTGAAGTTTGTGGAGTAAGCCTGGATTTTTTTAATGATTTGAACGGTAATCATCTCCCCAGTTGATAATAAAAAGCAAGGGGAACTCCGCCAAAGACGGTATAAAAGTATATTTATGATGATTTCTCCCATGGCCTTCTGGTTTCCAACGCGAGATTATAACCATGGGCTATGAGGCAGGTCTCATAGCCGTAAAGTGCAAACAAAGATTTTGTGAATGAAAGAGGCAATTATGTTGAAGAAAGTCGCAATGTTCGCAGTTGTTCTTGGCTTGGCTGCTCCCGTAATGGTTCAAGCTGAAGAAGCTGCTCCAGCAGTAAAAACTGAAGAAGCCAAGGCGGCTCCTGCGGCTAAAAAAGCAAAAGCGAAGAAAAAAGATACTGCTAATGCACACCATGCACATGCCGACAAAGCTAAGGACGCACCTGCTGCTGAAGCTTCTGATGCTAATGAAGCTGCTCCAAAAGCTCCCTAATTTCAGGCTTGCTGTGGAAAGATGTGTGATCTTCTTTTCCGCTGCGTTGCAGAGCTGAATTTAGCTTTAGTTTCGAGCTTGGCCTACCCACGGGGTAGGCCTTTTTTATTTCAAAGTGAGGTGAGGCAGAGCCATACGCTCCAGATATTTGCCGACCATATCGACTTCTACATTGACGATCCCAGACGATTGCCAGGAGGGGACGTTGGTATTTTCGATTGTCGCAGGAATCAAAGTAAGGCGAATGGCTGAACCGGAGGCTTCATCCTTCACTTCATTGATCGTAAGACTGATTCCATCCAGTGTAATCGATCCCTTGGGGATGACATAGCAAGCCAAATCCAATGGTATCACGACCCAGATATTCCAGCCTCCCGCAAGCTTCTCCACGCTGCGAATAGCGGCGACAGCATCCACATGACCAGCCACCATATGGCCACCAAGACGATCGCCAACGCGCAAGGCTCTTTCAAGATTGACCAGAGAATGGGTGCGAAGTTGGCCCAGACTGGTTTTAGCCAAAGTCTCATGACTCACATCAAATTCCATGGTGCTGCTGTCAAAACGAGTGACGGTCAGGCAGCAGCCATTGACAGCGATACTATCGCCCAGCTCGCCTGCATACTCATCGGCACCGGTGACAGCCAGAGTTAGGACTTTGAATCCAGCTCGTTCATCGATACTCTGAACGCGTCCAACCTGTTCCACGAGTCCGGTAAACATACTTGGCCTTCTTAAATTAGGGAGGGTTGTTGCCCGGATTGGGGTTTTCCCGATTGGTTTTGAGGCCGCGTAGCTCGCGGACAAATTCTTCAGGATCTTTAAAATCCTTATAAATAGAAGCGAAGCGAACATAGGCGACATGATCCGTCTGACGAAGTTTCTTCATCACCAGATCGCCTATTTTACTGCTGGAAATCACCCGGTCCCCTTCGGATCGAAGTTGGGCTTCAACGGCTGTCACCATGGCCTCGATCTGGTCCATCGATATTTGCCGCTTGCGGCAGGCCATGGTTATCGCCCGGATGATTTTTTCGCGGCTAAATTCGTCGAAGCTGCCATCCTTTTTCTTGACCTGGAGGATGAGATCCTCCTCTTTTTCATAAGTCGTAAATCGATGATGGCATTTCAGACAAGCGCGACGACGCCGGATGCTGCGGCCGTCAACACTGACTCGGCTCTCCAGCACTTTGGTATCCAGGTAATCGCACTTAGGGCATTTCAAAGTTTTATCCCTTCCACTGTGAATACAGCGGGAACTTTTTACTCAGTTTGGTCACTTCCGCGCCGATCGATTGCAAGGCCGAATCGTCTTTGAAGTGATCGAAGGTCTCGCGGATCCAGCCAGCAATCTGCTGCATTTCACCGACGCCCATTCCTCGTGAAGTGAGCGCGGGGGTTCCAAGGCGCACGCCGCTCGTTACGAAGGGACTGCGATTCTCGTTGGGCACGGTATTTTTGTTAACCGTGATATGTACTTTGCCGAGGGCATCTTCCATATTCTTGCCGCTTACTTCGGTTTTCGAGAGGTCGACCAGCATCAAATGATTGTCAGTGCCGCCCGAAACCAACTTAAATCCTTTGTTAACGAGACCCTCTGCCAAGGCTTTGGCATTGGCTTTAACGGATTTTTGATAGTCTTTGAAACCAGGCTTAAGAGCTTCCAGAAAGCTGACCGCCTTGGAGGCGATCACATGCTCCAGGGGGCCACCCTGAATGCCGGGGAAAACCGCCTTATTGAACAGCAGCTTTTCATCGTTCCAAAGTATCAAACCGCCGCGTGGACCGCGCAAAGTTTTATGAGTTGTGGTCGTCGTTACATGGGCGAACGGGATAGGGCTGGGATGTTCGCCGGCTGCCACGAGGCCCGCGATATGAGCCATATCAACAAAGAGATAGGCGCCGACGGAGTCAGCGATTTCGCGGAAGAGGGCGAAGTCAATGGTGCGTGCATAAGCACTGGCGCCAGCGATAATGATCTTGGGCTTTACTTCTTTGGCTTTTTTCGCGATCGCATCGTAGTTCAATCGCTCGGTTTCAGGATCGACGCCATAAAAGTGGGAGTCGTAGATACTGCCAGAGAAATTTACTTTAGAGCCGTGAGTCAAGTGACCGCCATGCGAAAGATCCATACCGAGAATCTTATCGCCTGGTTGAATCAGTGCCAGGAAAACAGCGGCATTGGCCTGGGCTCCGGAATGGGGCTGAACATTAGCAAAGTTGGAGCCGAATAGTTTCTTCGCTCGTTCGATCGCCAGAGTTTCGATTTCATCGACGATTTCACAGCCACCGTAGTAGCGTTTTCCGGGCAGTCCTTCGGCATATTTATTGGTCAGGATGCTACCCATTGTCGCGATGACTTCAGCCGAAGCGAAGTTTTCCGAAGCGATCAGCTCCAGGCCTTCTTCTTGACGTTTGAACTCTTCTTCAATGAGACGATAGATTTCGGGATCGTGGCTTTGCAGAGAAGACCAGGGTTTCATGGGGCATCCTTGTGTGAGCAAAAAGCCGAATGCGCTCCTCAACGTTCGAGGGCGCGAATCTTATCGAGGCGCGCCTTATGACGGCTGCCTTCAAATTCGGAGTCAAGCCAGATGCGAACAAAATCGAGTGCCCGGTCGTGGTTCAGGACCCGTTCGCCAAGGCAGAGGACGTTTGCGTCATTGTGATTGCGGGACATGCGGGCGGTGAAATCGTCCCAAACCAGAGCGGCTCGGACACCAGGAATTTTATTCGCAGCGATGGACATGCCAATACCAGTCCCGCAAATGAGGATGCCACGGGGAATTTGGCCCTGGCTAACCTCTTTTGCGAGAATGGCGGCATAATCGGGATAATCGACCGACTGCGCTGCATCCAATGGTACTCCGAAGTCGACGACTTCTTTACCGATGGAGCGAAGAAACTGGCTGACCTTTTCCTTGAGTACCCGACCTCCGTGGTCGGAGGCAATGCCGATGCGTTCGCTCATAGTCTACGCCTTCCGATGCATTTTCTGCGAAGTACGATGGGAAAGGAGGACGAACTCAGACTTCTTTGGCTTTTTTGATATAGCCAACTGCGTCTTCGACAGTACGAATGCTTTCCGCTTCTTCATCCGGAATATCGATGCCAAAAGCCTCTTCCATCGCCATAACCAGCTCGACGATGTCCAGAGAATCTGCTCCAAGGTCCTCGATGAACTTAGCTTTGCTGATCACGGCAGCTTCTTCGACGCCAAGTTGATTAACTACGATTTTTTTCAATTGACTTTCGATATCGAGCGACATGAGCTATCCTCCAATTTGGCATATACTTGCCTTATGATCATCTAAGGAACCAGAAACTCTAGGGGAAAGCAAGGGAATTGTTGTCGGAGCAAGCAAAGGCGAAACCCGCCTCGGTGGAGCTCGACAAGGTGCTCTTGAGGGAGACGGAGTTTCCCGCTATCTTGTGAGATCGCGTGGACGCGAGTAAGCGCTTTTTCTCCTATCCTTTTGGAGGATTGTCATTGTCACTGTGGACCTCTTCGCTGCTGGTAGTTTCGGATATTCATTTGAACCATCCTGGAGATGATCGGAGCAAAAAGTTGCTTCAAGTCCTGGAAGGAGTCGTGCAGAGCGAAGTAGAGTATCTCGTTCTCATGGGCGATATCTTCGACTTTTGTCTGGGCTCACATCCTTATTTCCAGCGGAAGTTCGCTCCGATCGGCGAGGCTTTGGAAAAAGTGGCTCAATCGGGAACTCAGGTCATCTACCTCGAAGGCAATCATGAATTCAAATTGGCAGCACTGCCTTGGAAGGGGGT
>JBGSRE010000224.1:0-2791 GCA_041737755.1 Oligoflexus sp. | reverse complement strand
CGGGTCTCGGGATATGCCGTTAATGTCATCAAACTCACGCGCGATCAACAGCTCGATGTGATCAATCGGACCTTTCATGCCAGCATGCAAGGCGAGGTGAGATAAATTATGTTCCGACGGCAAGAAGGTTTGGACTCGATCCTAGGGGACGGCGGTGGCAAATCACAGGAATCAGGCGAGTTGCTCGGTTCAGGCCAGAGTTTGAAAGGGCACATTCACTCCTATGAAAGTATGGGCGCCGTCGATGGACCTGGCCTGCGCTTTGTCGTGTTCCTGCAAGGCTGTCCCTTGCGTTGCCAGTACTGCCATAATCCCGATGCTCGGGATCCTGGCGCTGGGCGCCTGCTCAGTGTGCAGGACGTGATGCTGGAAATCGAGCATCATCGGTCTTTTCTGAAGACAGGCGGCGTCACTCTTTCGGGTGGCGAGCCACTCCTTCAGCACCGTTTCGCGGCGGCTTTGCTCGAGGCCTGCCAGGCTCGAGGCCTGCACACGGCGCTGGATACTTCGGGCTTTTGTACGCTGGAACATGCCTCGAAGGCTTTGGACCATTCGGATTTGGTTCTGCTCGATATCAAATGTTTTGATCCCGCGCGCTATGCGGAGCTCACGCACGTCGACCTCGCCACCACTCTGCGCTTTGCCGATGAGTTGAAGAGGCGCAACAAAGCCTTTTGGCTTCGTTATGTTTTGGTGCCTGGTCTGACCGATGATCTTCCTTCCATAGAAGCCTTGAGTGCTTACCTTGCCGACTTTCCCAATCTCCAGCGCATCGATGTTTTGCCTTTTCATAAAATGGGCGAACACAAATGGGCGGCCATGGGCTTTCCTTATCAATTGAAATCCACCTTACCTCCGGAGGAAAGCCTTTTGCATGAGGTGATGGATATTTTTAAAAAATCAGGGCGGCCGGTGTTCTCTTGATTGCATAGGCCTAAGGCCATGGGTCAGAACCGACATGCTCTGCAGAGGAGAAGACTTTACTATGCTTGATCATCATTTTTTTTCGAAGGCTAGAATCACTGCGCCCGCCAACTACAATCGATGGCTCATCGCGCCGGCAGCGTTGGCGATCCATCTGTCGATCGGTCAGGTCTATGCCTTTAGTGTGTTCAATCTGCCTCTTTCCAAGCTGATTGGCATCACGGAATCATCGGCGCAGGACTGGTCTTTGGCCACTCTGGGTTGGATCTTTTCCACGGCGATCGCCTTTTTAGGTATCTCTGCCGCATTGTTTGGTAAGTGGGTGGAGCGGGAAGGACCGCGAAAGGCCATGTTCCTCGCAGCTCTGCTGTTTAGTGGTGGGTTTTTGGTGTCGGCACTCGGTGTCTTTACTCATCAGATTCTTTTGCTGTACTTAGGTTATGGAGTGCTGGGTGGAATGGGGCTTGGAATTGGCTACATTTCTCCCGTTTCGACCCTGATGAAATGGTTTCCTGATCGACCTGGGATGGCGACGGGACTGGCAATCATGGGATTTGGCGGCGGCGCTATCCTCGGTTCGCCACTGGGCCTTACCTTGATGAACGCCTATAAATCCGCTGAGAGTGTGGGTGTTTGGCAAACTTTTCTCAGCATGGCCGGAATTTATCTCCTCGTCATGATGATCGGCGTCGCGCTCATTCGTCTGCCGCCACTCGGCTGGTGGCCAGAGGGCAAAGAGGCGCATGGTGCTGTGAAAAAAATGGTCGCCGCGCATCCAACCTCGGTCGATCAAGCGGTTCGTACACCCCAGTTCTGGCTGCTCTGGATCGTCCTTTGTACCAATGTTACGGCTGGTATTGGAGTGCTCAGCCAGGCCTCGCCGATGGTTCAAGAGATGTTTAAGGCGACCCCGGCTCAAGGCGCTGCCTTTGTTGTTCTTCTGAGTATTTTTAATTTGCTGGGACGATTCTTTTGGTCCTCCGCTTCCGACTATATCGGACGTAAGAATACCTATCGCATTTTCTTTGGCGTGGGGATGGTCCTCTATGCTCTGATCCCTAGTATCGGCAAATCGGGCAATATTCTGCTGTTTTATACGGGTTTTTGCGTCATCCTTAGCATGTATGGCGGGGGATTTGCCACCATCCCTTCCTATCTGAAAGATATGTTCGGGACGCTGCATGTGGGTGCGATCCATGGTCGTCTGCTAACGGCGTGGTCGGTCGCTGGTGTGCTTGGTCCGGTTCTGGTCAACTATCTGCGAGAATATCAGATCAGCCACGGTGTGGCTAAAGCCGACGCCTATGCGGTGACGATGTATGTGATGGTGGGTGCGCTAGCGATGGGCTTTGTGGCCAATCAAATGCTGCGCAATGTGGCCAGTCGCTATCACTATAAGGTAAGTCCAGAAAGTGAAGGTCCCGATTTGGGCAGGCTGAGCACGCTCTCGTCTTGAGCTAGTCTGTCTGTTCGGGAAGAACCATTGTTTCATTTCACGCAGTTCTCTTCCCTATCAACCAGGTGAGATCACTCTCTGCCTGGTTTTTTTCTGGGTTCTAGCTTCCCCGAAAACAGATGTGAGCACAAAAAACAGCCGAAAAAAGCCAGCTACCAAAATGTAGCTTTAGGCTGAAGTAGAGCTTTGAGAAGAGTTTGAACCTCTTTCAGTGTGCTTATCAAAGAAAGCTGCTTGGAACACATACTGCACTGCTGAGGAGAGACCCTTTGAGGAACCAATAAGTGTGCATAAGCCCCTTTGAGCAGCTTGATTGGCCTCTCTATTGCTAGCATAGCTCGTTGGAGTCATTCTATGATCTCGAAGAACCTTAACCCGCTCCATGTTCCCGCTCGTATTGCTCTGCTTGCC
>JBGSRE010000209.1:0-2735 GCA_041737755.1 Oligoflexus sp. | reverse complement strand
GGCAAGCAGCTCCTCCTCGCTGGGGGGAGTAAAAGCGGTGATCATGATTACGGGAAACTGCGCCGCCTGATGGAAGATCTGCTTGATCAGCTCGGTGCCTCTGCCATCGGGCAAACCCTGATCACAGATCATGAGGTCTGGCTTAAAGCTAGGGAGAAGCTCGCGGCTTTCCTGGATAGTATGGGCCGTTTTGACTTCAAACCCCAAAGCCGCCAATTCCATTGCAATGCACCAGCTCAGTATCTCTTCATCATCAACCAAGAAAATGCGTGGACTTGGCTGGTAGCTTTGTGTGTCAATTGCCTGCATGGAACAGTCTCCTTGAGGGTCAAATCCTCATTCTCCCCTTAGCTGCAATTCCAATGCCAGATCAAAAAAAACTCAAAAAACACCCTAACACTCTGTATTCATTGATACTGATCAGCCTGCAGCAGGCCGGAACTCTGGTTTCAATCGCGCGTAGATGCGCTTGCTCACACGCGCCACCAGTTGGTCCTTCTCATCAATCACCTCCGCGTTGAAATCTCTTTCATACTTCTCGCCCTGGTTTGTGGCGCCGCGCAACTCTTCTAAATCGGCTTCAGTAATCCTCATTACGGCTCGAACACGACCTTTGCCTGGGCTTACAAATTCGATATGCGCGGAACGATCCCAAATAAAATAACGCTCGCCCATATTGCGGATTATCATCAGCATGAAGAAAGGATCTGTCATTGCAAAAAGACTGCCTCCAAAATGAGTTCCAAGATAGTTTCGATTAAAGATGGTGGATTTCAGTGCAACCGTAACAGCTCGATAGTCGGCGTCGATGTTTTCCACTTGAATGCCTGCCCCCAGAAAGGGAGGCCACATATTCATGCCCAGCCGCAAAATTTTTGGGTCTTTAGCCACATTTTCCCAAACCGTCATAGCCGATCATCCTCACTGCTAGAGTCACGCGATATCATGGAAAGGAGCTGCCTAGCAGCAAGATGCCTATGGCAGCTCTTTAGCTGGAGAACTGCCCCGCTTGATACGATCGTAGAACATCAGAGCGAGCTGACGTGATTGGCCAAAATCAACGATAGGCTTGGGATAATCCTTGCCCAGTTCGATGCCGGCTTTGCGCAGGACATCTTCGGGAGCATCCCAGGGCCTCTGCAGCCATTTATTGGGAAGCTTTTGCAATTCTGGTAGCCAGCGTTTGATATAGATCCCATCCGGATCAAATTTCTCGCCCTGCACCATCGGATTAAAAATGCGGAAGTATGGCGAAGGGTCAATGCCACACCCAGCAACCCATTGCCAGCCCATGCTATTGTTCGCAAGATCAGCATCGACCAGGGTATTCCAAAACCACTCGGCACCCGCGAGCCAATTCAAGTGCAGATTTTTGACTAAAAATGATCCTACGATCAAGCGTACGCGATTGTGCATCCAACCCGTCTGCCAAAGTTCTCGCATGCCGGCATCGATCATGGGATATCCGGTCTGACCCCGTTGCCAGGCACGAAGATGCTGGCGATCGCTCGACCAGGGGAAACTATTGAACTGTTCCATGATCGGTTTTCGATCCATAGAAGGCTGATGATAAAGGCTATAGATGGCAAACTCTCGCCAGACGATTTGCCGCAGAAAACTGTCACAACCGGCACTGGAATGCTGGCGAGCTTCGGCCCAAATCTGTCTGGGCGTGATCAAGCCAAAATGCAGCGAAGGACTGAGGTGAGAAGTGCCCCTCAACGAAGGAATGTCGCGCTGCTCGGGATAGGCTGCCACCGTCTTTTTTAGGAAGTTTTTCAACTGCCGGTGAATAGCTTTTTCCGAAGGCTCCCAGCCCTCCATCATCGGCAAATCCCAGCGCGGCCTTGCCGGCAGGAGCTGAAAATCTTCGATCTGACCGCTCTTGCCTTCAAAAGGAGGACCAGAAAGCCTGGCTGGTTTGGGCAAGGGCTCGAGGGGACGACCAAAGCCGAGCAAAGTCTTGTAGAAAGGTGTAAATACCTTAAAAGGCCGATCGGTTTTATTTTTAATTTCCCAGGGCTCAAAGAGGACAGAACCTCTGCAAACTCCGGGCGTGATACCCTTTTCTTTCAGGGCTTTTTCGATCCCCAGGTCGCGATGGATCAGCCGTGGCTCGTAGCTCCGATTCCATAGCACTCTTTCGATTTGAAAGCAGGATTGCAATTCGTCTATGGCAGCCAGTAAAGTGCCAGGACGCATCAAAAGAGGCAGCTGATAGGTCTGCTGAAAATCTTCCGCAAAACTTGCCAACGCATGATGCAAAAAGACTTTGCTGGCCGCGCCCATCGCCTCGAGTTCGACCCCATCACTGGTGAACAGGTAGAGGCAATCCTTGTCACTGCTAGCAAAAAGCGCCGGATTATCCATCAGCCGCAGATCAAAACGCAACCAAACAACATCCACGACTCTTTGCATTCTATGCCTCTCTCGCCCTAGACTTTTTTAATATTGGCCAGCAGCCGATCCAGCTCTTCCAAACTAGGCAGCTGCCGAATCCGATCGAAGCTGGAGAAGCTTTGGTTGATTTCGGGGGAACCTCCCACCCAAACCTCACAAACTTTGGGCAGTTTGCTCAACAGTTCCTCCAAAAACTTTTGGTTTTGTGGGCCGAAACCAAGCACAGGCAAAAGCCCTAAAATAATACAATTGGCCCCAACGGCTGCTGTCGCTTCAGCTAGCGGCTCTGCAGGCATATTGGGTCCAAGAAAGAACACAGGATAGCCATGATAGGA
>JBGSRE010000206.1:0-2398 GCA_041737755.1 Oligoflexus sp. | reverse complement strand
CCCTCGATTATTCGGCCATAGCAGTCCAGAAAGCCAACAGTAAGGCGGAGGCACTTGGACTCAAATACAAAAATCTTGAGCTTTCGATTGAAGAATGGGAACCACAGCCCGATTTCTTCAACCATGCTGCCATCATATTCTTACATTTTCCCACTGCGACACTGGAAACACTGCTGAGAAAGATCCGTCTTTCGCTTATATCAAGTGGGTCACTGGTCATACAAGTTTTTGCAAAAGAGCAATTTGCTCAAACGTCAGGCGGACCAAAAGATCTCGATTTGCTCTCAAGCCGCGAAGATTTCCAGTTCCTGAAGGAACTCTTTTCATCTGTCGATATTCGTCAAGAGGAAGTCACCCTTGATGAAGGCCCCCTGCATTCAGGCAAGGCCTTTGTTATAAACGTCATAGGACAAGTTTAGGTAGCGAGAGAAATCCTGAGACCCTATTCAGAGTGGATTCGAGCTTCGCTCATTCGCCACAGTGACGCCTAAGTTGCCGGTGATGTCTTCTCTGCTGGCAGGCATCATCCATTTTCATTTCAGGAAGTAGACTTTGACCGAAGGCCTCAATCGCTTCCCCGACATAACGATGGGTAGATTGATATACTTTTGAATGCGCTGCTTGTAACTTCTGTAAGGCGCCGCGCCCTAAATCTTGCACAATAAGTCTTTCCACTCCAGCCATTCTAAGCCCAATCAAATTGTGACAGTTACCATTTCCATGATTTCGAAGTTTATTAGGTAATTCTTGACATTCCAGACTCTCAGTATCTACAACTAAGAAAAATGGAGCCGAACCAAAGTGCTGTGATATTTGACTTTCTAACCCACGACTATCTAAGGTCGGCAAACAGATTTTCATGACAGTTCTCCATTGGATTTTTGTTCAAGTTTCAAGGCTTTTCCACGCACCAAAGCGTCAGCAATTTTCTGCCTCGCCGAGCCTAGTATCCTCGCAAAAGTCTGACGCGATATGTTCATTTGCTGGGCAGCTTTCTCCTGATATAATTTGTCAAGATCATTCAATTTTATCGCTTCTATTTCTTCTGCAAACAGAGTGACCTCTTCAAGCTCAACGAGCGGAATTCCCCTTGGTTTGAAATACTTCGATCGAATCCGGCATTCCAAGTTCCGAGCTTTCTTTGGTCGCATGATACCCCTTTCATCTCCACTCACAATAATGGGCATATGCTCATAACTCTGTCAAGCCGGGAGAATATGCAGATGGCAAAGTTGGAGAAGGCACCTAGGATATTGAAAATTGGAATCAATATTTGAAGAGTATTTTCCAGCTATTCGCAAAAAAATATTGAACCTTTTACCCCCATCCTACAGTCTTAAGGAGTAGGATCGGAAAGTGCAGACAGCTTTCTGCAAAACATTGGAGAATTTTATGAAAGTTCTACATGCAGTATCTTTAGCAGCGCTTCTCTTTGGATCTGTGTCGACGCTGACAGCGCAAGATAAGGGTCAAGGTCAGGGCAAATCACGGGGTCCATTGGCGTTTGAGGTCATGGATAGCAATGGAGACAAAGCTCTCACCAAAGATGAATTGCAGTCGCATCCGCAACTCAATGCACAGTTTGACAGCATTGACACGGACAAGTCAGGAGCAATTTCCCAGACAGAGTTGCAGACTTTCCGCACGAGTCGACAAGCGACAAGAATGAATCAGTAAAGGAAAGAGATCGATGAACTTGTGGTCCCAGACACTTCGCTACAATGCCTATTCGCATTCATTGCGAAAGCGTTTTGGGACTCGGGTGTGGCGTGCTTGCATTGATACTGGCTTGAGTTGTCCTAATCTGGATGGGACAATTTCCAGTACAGGTTGTCTTTTTTTTGATCGCAAGAGTTTCACGCCCACTGTTGGGTTGGCTTCTCTCTCGGTGAGCGAACAGGTCGCCCTTCAGATCAATCGCTGGGAAGGACGACACCCCGAGGATAGGTTCATCGCCTACATTCAAAATGCGAGCAACACTTACGGCCCGGCCCAAAAATTTTTGTCTCACTACCAAGAAGCGGTCGATCACCCCAAGGTGGTTGGCCTAAAAATCGTAACACGCCCTGATTGTGTCCCAGATGAAATTCTAGATGGATTGCAGAAAATGGAACCCAGTCACATTTCGATCGAGCTTGGACTCCAAATTGCTAATGATTATACCTTGAAATAGTTGAGGCGAGGTCATACGGTTGCGCAGTTTATTCAAACAGCTCAACGCATCAAAGACGCCGGACTGGAATTGGCTGTTCACCTTATTTTGGGAATGCCGGGACAGACCCAGGATGATCTAAAGACGAGTGCGGAGCTACGCAATCGTCTCGAAGCTGATGCGGTGAAAATTCACAGCTTTCATGTAGTCAACCATACCCCTTTGAGCCGACTCTACAAAAGACAT
>JBGSRE010000195.1:0-19181 GCA_041737755.1 Oligoflexus sp. | reverse complement strand
GTCTTGTTCTTCCTCCTTATTCGTCTTCTCATGGCTGAGATGAAGGAAAGTCCACATCTGCCGGTAAATAATGATAAAATACCTATCCATTCGAAGGACGGAGCCCGGCCGAAAGGGTTTTTTTTGACGGATTTCACGGGAACTTTCTTACCCGACGGAGAGAAACTGGACGAAAGAGCAAGGACCCGATATATATGGAAATTCGTGTAAGTTCAGGGCTATTAACCTTATTTTTCACTTTTGGGGCGTCCCATGTACGCTGATAGCATACAACTCGATCCTAGCTGGAAAGCTGTCCTTCTGCCTGAATTCCAGGAAGCCTATATGCTGAAGTTAAAGCAATTTTTGCAGAAGGAAATCGGCAGCGGCAAGACGATCTATCCGCGGGGTAATGAATATTTCCATGCCTTGAACTCCACAGCTCTCGACAAGGTGCGCGTGGTGATCCTTGGCCAGGATCCCTACCATGGCCCGGATCAAGCTCACGGCCTGTCTTTTTCGGTGAAACCCGGAGTTCCTCTACCGCCTTCCTTAGTCAATATCTTTAAGGAATTACAGGCTGACCTCGGTATTCCCCGGTCGCAACATGGCTATCTGCAGCACTGGGCTGAACAGGGCATCTTGCTTTTGAATACCGTGCTAACAGTAGAGCAGGGCCGAGCGGCCTCGCATCAAAATCAAGGTTGGGAAAAATTCACCGATCGAATCATCCAAGTTTTAAACGAACAAAAGTCAGATCTAGTCTTTGTACTTTGGGGTGCCCATGCGCAAGCCAAAGGTCGAAATATTGAACGCCAACGTCATCTGGTAATCGAATCCCCTCATCCATCTCCCTTGTCTGCCCATCGAGGCTTCTTTGGCAGTCATCCCTTTTCAAAGATCAATGCTTATTTAGTATCGCGTGGACAAAATCCTATCAATTGGCAGCTGCCGCAAAATCTGAACTAGAGGACCTTGATGGAAAAGAAGAGCGCACAAGAAAATCCCTTTGTCAGTCTTATCTTCAATATCGTGATTCCATCACTGATTTTAAGTAAACTGAGCACAGTAGAGCGTCTGGGGCCGGTTAATGCTTTAATCTTGGCGCTATCATTCCCCGTTGTTTATAGTATCTGGGACTTTTCGAAACGACGCCACATTAGCTTTATTTCTGGTCTAGGTTTTATCAGCATTCTTCTGACTGGAATTTTCACTCTCGTTCAACTTCCTGTGCAGTGGATCGCCGTCAAGGAAGCCGCAGTGCCAAGTCTGATAGGAATTGCTATCATCGTGTCGATGCGGTCAGAAAACCCTTTGGTTAAAAAGCTTCTTTATAACGATAGCATCATCAACGTCGAACTCGTTGAATCCCGACTCGAGTCAAACCACCATAAGGTATCTTTCGAACGCCTTTTGACTCATGCCTCGTATCTTCTGGCTGGTTCTTTTCTGATATCAGCCATTCTCAACTTTTTCCTCGCCCATATAGTTCTTCATAGTGCCCCAGGCACACCAGAGTTCAATGCTGAACTTGGCAAAATGCAAGCACTGAGTTGGCCAGTCATCGTCCTTCCGTCCATGGCGATCATGATGTTTGCGCTTTGGCGATTGATGAAGGGAATTAAACAATTGACAGGACTGGAAGCGGATCAAGTCTTGCGAACTCATGAAAAGCCGACACCGCGTAGTTGAGATAGGCAGTTATTCCCAAACTTAAGCGACTTATCGACAAAGCAGGGAGTCGCCTGCTCGCACAAAACCTTAAGTGCTGCAAGTAGAAACTTCTCATAGTATCGATAGAAAAATTCCGAAAAATAAGTTGACTTGTCAAACAGTCTTGCATGTTACGCAGGACTTCCCACCACGACTCATTTTTTATCAAAAAAAACTTCTAGCGCAGCCGTACCAAAGAATACAAGTCGGTATTTACGCTTGGGGATAAGTTTTTTTTCTGACCGTGAACAGTCATCTCAAGTGCGCAACCTGCTTTATTTTTCCGTGATTTTTGTGAAGCTTATACACAGGATGACCCTATATTTAGCGGTTGACACCTTAGACTCACACTAGATATGCTAAATTTCGTCGGCAAGAATCAGACTTCCAAAATGCCAGCAGACTTGGTTTCCTGAAACGACCGACCCATGATACGCGCTCAAGTTGTTGAGATATAAGTCGAACGGATGGTGAGTAAAACAGTGGTATACGTACATGCAATGTTGAGCCAAGGAATCGAGAGCCGCACTCAGTAAACTCGGCGGCTAGGTGCGGCGTGCAGCAGGATGAAGCTCTGTCTTCTTCTTGCCAGTAGGCTTACACCTCAGCGGGACGCAGAAGCCCGCAACTGAAAACAAAAACACCAAGCATATAGATATACAAAGCGATGTACGCAGATCGCAGGGTGACTTTTTTTGAAAATCCAAAGACTCAGCAAACAAGAGTGGATTTTCGAAGCAACACCCTTCTAGCGTGCCTCAAGGCGATACTTTCGCAGGGAGAGTTATCGTCGCCGAAGGAAAGGCTTTAGGCCGTCAGGTCCATTTATCATAGCCCTAGCGAGGAACTGCCATGAGTCTTCATACCCCTAACAGCACGCCCACTGTAGAAGCAGACGCCAGTAATGGCCTACGGCGGGAACGCTCCCTCTTCATCCGGAAAAGAAATGGGGATAGAGAACCGCTCAATTCTGCCAAGCTCAGTGAATCCATCGCTTCTCTCTGTCATGGCTTGCACGATGTGGACGTGCAAAGAATCCTGGATAAAGTTGTCAATGGCTTATACGACGGCGTTACCAGCGAAGAGATCGACAAATTGGTCATGCACACAACGGCCATGTTGATTGCTGATGAGCCGGAATACTCCAAACTTGCTGCTCGTCAGCTGCACCAGTTTGTTTTAGATGAAGTCAGTAAGCTGAAAGTAAAAAGCTTTTCCGATTCGATTCAACATGGATACCATGTGGGATTGCTCGCCGAGAGTACTTACAATTTCGTCATGGAACATCGTGAGCAGCTGGACCAGACGATCGATCATCGCCGATCCGAGTTGTTTGAATACTTCGGCATCCGGACTGTCTATGATCGTTATCTGCTGAAGGATCCAGACAAACGCTGGGTTTTTGAAACACCCCAGTATTTCTTCCTACGCGTGGCCTGCGGACTTTCTTTGACCATTTCGGAAGCGATCGAATTTTATGATTTGATTTCCTCCTTTGCTTATATGCCGAGTACACCGACACTTTTCAATTCCGGAACCCGTCGCCCTCAAATGAGCTCTTGCTATCTGCTGGACTCACCACAGGACAGCCTGGAATCCATTTATGACCGCTATAAAGATGTGGCCATGCTTTCCAAGTATGCTGGCGGTATCGGCCTTGCTTATCATCGCATTCGCGCCCAAGGTTCATTGATTCGTGGAACCAATGGCAAAAGCAACGGCATTATTCCTTTCTTGAAAACTTTGGACTCATCTGTATCGGCAGTGAATCAAGGTGGTAAGCGTAAAGGAGCAGCCTGTATCTATCTTGAAACATGGCATGCTGATATTCTCGAGTTCCTTCAACTTCGCGAAAATACCGGTGACGAACAGCGCCGGACGCATAATCTCAACTTGGCCAACTGGATTCCCGATCTGTTTATGAAGCGCGTGGAAAGTGACGGCCAGTGGTCTTTGTTTGATCCGTCTGAAGTTCCCCACTTCACGGATTTGTTTGGGGACCAGTTTGAAGAGGCTTATTTATCTGCGGAACGCGAAGGATTGGCGAGATCGCAGATCAGTGCCCGAGAACTTTATGCGGCCATGATGAAATCATTGGCGCAGACCGGCAATGGCTGGATGACTTTCAAAGATGCTAGTAATAAAAAGTGCAACCAAACGGGGAAAAACCCGGCAAATGTGGTGCATCTTTCTAACCTATGCACTGAGATTATCGAAGTGACCTCCCAGGATGAAACAGCCGTATGCAATCTCGGCTCAATCAATCTGGCCAATTATATCGAAGACAGGGCAATCAATTACCCTAAGCTGCGGGAAAATGTTCGTACCGCTATCAAGTATCTCGATCGCGTCATCGACATCAATTTCTATCCGATCGCCCAGGCGGCTTCTTCGAACCACCGCTGGCGTCCGGTTGGGCTTGGGTTGATGGGCCTCCAGGATGCTTTCTTCAAATTGAAGCTAGCCTTCGACAGCGAAGCTGCTCGGGAGATTTCCCGTCAGGTCCAGGAAGAAATTTATTTTGCTGCTCTAGAAGAATCCTGTGCTTTAGCTAAAGAGTTTGGTCCCCATTCTTCGTTTCATGAAACTCGGGCTGCCGATGGTGTTCTGCAGTTCGATCTGTGGAATGTGACCCCTACTGATCCTGCGCGCTGGGATGCTTTGCGTGAGAAAATCAAAGCCTATGGTCTGCGCAATTCACTGTTGATCGCTATTGCGCCGACAGCAACGATCGCTTCGATTTGTGGTTCCTATGAATGTATCGAACCACAGATTTCGAACCTGTTCAAACGGGAAACTCTTTCGGGTGAATTTATCCAGATCAATACTTATCTGGTAAAGACTCTGAAAGAGCTTAATCTGTGGAACGAATCTGTTCGAACCCAGATCAAAATGGCAGAAGGTTCGGTCCAGAATATCGACGAGATTCCTGATTCGGTCAAAGTTGTGTATCGAACCGCTTGGGAAATTTCACAAAAATCTCTCGTGGACATGGGCGCTGATCGCGGCGCCTACATCGATCAAAGTCAATCGCTTAACCTATTTAGTGATAGTCCTACTATTGGCAAACTTTCCTCTATGTATAACTATGCTTGGAAAAAGGGTCTGAAGACGACCTACTATCTACGCTCCAGACCTGCGACCAAAATCAACAAAACGACTGTGCAAACATCAGCCGTTGCTGCTGTCGCCTGTTCCCTTGAAAATCCTGATGCCTGCGAAGCTTGTCAGTGAGGAGAGACCGATGCTATTAAGCCCTGGAATGGACCTGACTTTGAGGCCCATGAAGTATCCTGCATTCTATGAAATGTATAAGGATGCCATCAAAAATACATGGACTGTGGAGGAAGTTGACTTCACCACTGACATGTCTGATATCAGGGAAAAGCTGAGCGATGCTGAAAAGCATTTGATCAAGCGACTGGTAGCCTTTTTTGCCACCGGTGACTCGATTGTCTCCAACAATTTGGTACTGAACCTGTATAAGCATATCAACTCACCAGAAGCGCGGATGTATCTCTCCCGTCAGCTTTATGAGGAAGCCTTGCATGTTCAGTTCTACCTGACTCTTCTCGATAGTTATCTGCCTAATGATGAAGAACGAAAAGCTGCTTTCGCTGCTATCGAAAACATTCCTTCAATTCGGCGTAAGGGTGAATTCTGCTTCCGCTGGATCGAATCCATCAACAGCTTGCAAAGCCTTCAAACCAGAGAGGATCGTAAAAAATTCCTGCTCAATTTGATTTGCTTCGCTGGTTGTATCGAAGGACTGTTTTTCTTTGCCGCCTTTGCTTATGTTTATTTCCTACGCTCCAAAGGCCTCTTGCATGGTTTGGCATCTGGAACCAACTGGGTGTTCCGTGATGAAAGCTGCCATATGAACTTTGCCTTTGAAGTGATCGAACAGGTCCGCCGAGAAGAGCCCGAACTCTTTGATGATGATCTACGTCGCGACATCACCAAGATGATTGATGAGGCCGTGGAATGCGAAATGGCTTTTGCTCAAGATGTTCTTGGTTTTGGGATCGCTGGGCTTTCGGAAGGTGACATGCGTTCCTACCTGCAATATGTCGCCGACCAAAGACTGATCACCCTTGGCATCTCTCCGGTCTATCTGTCGAAGAATCCCTTCGGCTTTATGGAGCTGCAAGATGTCCAGGAGCTTACCAACTTCTTCGAACGACGTGTTGCTGCCTATCAGGTTGGCGTCACTGGTGAAGTAAGTTTTAACGAAGAATTTTAAATTTCTGAAATCGTTTTGATCGACAGAAGGGTCCCCCATAGGGACCCTTTCTTATTGGATAAGATCAGCAATCGGAATTCTTAAGAATCCAGACCGACCCCTTTATTTTCTCGGACTCTGCGTACGATATCACTGGTCGATAGTCCTTCGACGAAGGAAATGCGTTCTACTGTTCCACCATTGGCTTGAACAAGATCGGCTCCGACGATCTGATGAACTTCATAATCAGCACCCTTGACCAAAACATCGGGCACCAATTCACTAATCAATCGAGCCGGCGTGTCTTCATCAAAGGGCACAACATAGTCGACGCATTGCAGAGCTGCCAGGAGTCGCATTCTTTGATCGCAAGCAACGATGGGTCGACTCTCCCCTTTCAATTGTCTTGCGGATCGATCGGAATTCACGCCGACAACCAAAATATTGCCACGCGCGCGGGCCTCTTCCAGATAGGAAATATGACCTGCATGCAGGATATCAAAGCAACCGTTGGTGAAAACTATCTTCTGCTTTCGCTTGCCCACAGGGCCAATCGCTGAGGCCACTTCACGACTTTCGGAGATTTTACTGAAGGTATTGGTAAAGCCAAAGTTCTGCCGGTCCAAATCGCTTTCCAGAGCTTCTATCAATTCCTGCCGAAGGATCGGCTGGGTCCCCCACTTTTCCACCACACGACCAGCGGCAGCATTGGCCAAACGCATGGCGTCGAATAGAGAAACCTTGGCTCCCAGACCAAGAGCCATGATTGCCACAACCGTATCACCCGCTCCCGAGACATCAAACACTTCCCGAGTCAAGGCCGGTAGATGCTGGGTGAAATTGGTTTTAGTTTCCAAGCCCAGCATGCCTTCGGCACCTAAAGTGACAAGTATGTTTTCAATGCTATAAGTTTGGTGCAAGCGCTCTGCCAATTCTTTGGCGGAAATATCGATCTGATTGTCTATTCCGAGGGCATCATAGGCTTCTTTTCGATTGGGTGTCACCAGCGTGGCGCCCGCATACTGTGAATAATCTTTACCCTTGGGATCAATAACGACAGGAATTTGACGCTGCCGCGCAAGCTGAATCAACCTTTGCAGGAACTCCTTGGGCAGTCCACCTTTACCATAATCACTGAGTAGCATCACATCCCAGCTTTGCTTTTCCACATAGCTATAGAGCTCGTCTTGCACCCATGCAGGGATAGCTTTCACTTCCTCCCAATCCACCCGCACCAGCTGCTGATGGTTGGCTGTAATCCGAGTTTTACGCACTGTAGGTCGCTCAGGATCAGTGAAAACACCTTTGGTATTGATGCTATCAAGCTTTAGCAACTGGCGAAGTTGATCGGCAGCTCCATCGTTGCCGCAAACTCCGACAATCAACGCTTCCCCGCCAGCCAACTGGATATTGCGAGCGACGTTTGCTGCACCGCCGGCTGTGATAGATGTTTTCTTTACCAGATGAACGGGCACAGGGGCCTCAGGTGATATGCGATTGACGACTCCATCCAGATATTCATCCAGGATCAGATCACCAATAACTGCCACGCGCACGGATTTCTGGTCCCAGGGAAGTTTAGGCTTGGTCCACATCGAGCATTCCTCTTGAACGGTAAAACATATTTCACAGGTGCATTTATCCATACTACCAAAGCCATGGCAAGTCAAAGACATGACACAAAGGCATGCAATCGTCAGGCCTTTGACTCCGGCAAAGCTCGCCCAATGACGAGTTCTTGGCGCTGTCAAGTTTTAGATAATGATTAGCGCCGCTTAAATTATGGCACGCCGGTTGCAATCCAAGCACTGCTGACACACCAATCAAGAGGCTTTCGAGCTATGCGCATCGTGCTTGCTGCATCGAGACTATTTCTCATCCTAACCCTCAGTCTTCTGAGTGGTTTTGAAGTGCAGCTGTTTGCCAAGCAACGCTATAGCCAGATCGTTTTGCCTTTTTCTGATGAGAGAGTCTTCAGCTATCGCTTTGAACCCAGCGAGCGCGCATTGGTGCTGGAGATTCAACAGACTCATATCAATGAATTGGAACCGATAAATAATTATGATGAATCGGTCGTCCGCCGGGTCTTATTCAAGGATCAGGGCGGCCAAGGCACAGAGGTTAAACTCGTATTGCGCGACGATGCTGTTCGCGTCATGGTCAATAGTTTTCAAGAACCATTCCGGATCACCCTCGATTTTTTTGATGCAGATTACAAGGAAAGCTTCGATCCTTCCACCGGTTTACCACTCGTTGCACTGCCCCAAGGTGCGGCCGCGCTGGATGATCGCCCGACTTTAAACGATACTATGAGCGGCCGTGAACCAACTGTCGAGACTGCTAGCAAGGCACTTACGGAACCTTCCGGTAAAAGACGCCTGCTTCAGCCACAACCCGAGGCCATTCGAACTCCACAAGAACTGGTTGTTAAACTCAATGATACCGCCGGTGGCTTGGGCCAATCGTGGAAAACCTTCCCCCCTTATATCTATCGTATCCAAATCGCGACTTTCAAAACTGGCAAAAACTATGAAGGCTGGCTCAAGCAGAATGCAGGCAAAGCCCTGAGTTCCGCTGAAGCCCTTGCCCAGTATTCAGGTCAACTTTTCGACTTCGGTCACGAAAATCGTGCCTTGGTAGGCTATCAAAAAGTATTGCATGAAGATCCAGCTGTGTTCGATCGCTATGCGGAACATATTTGGAAACTAGCAGAGATTCATCTGGGCCAAGGCAATCTCACTCTTGCTGACGGCTATTACGAAAGTCTCCAAGAGAAGCATCCCGACAGTCCTCTTTCAGCCTTCGCTGCCATGCGTCGCCTCGATATCAAATCCATCCGCGCCATTCAGCAGAATAGCGCCAAGGATATCGCCAATCTCGGCAAAAGTCTGGAAGCGATCCCAACCCGCGACAATCCAAGCCTTGCAGCGCTCAGTTCCTTGCGTCGCGCTTACTGGCAAATCGATCTTCCGGCCATCAAAAAGATCCTCCCTCTGTTCGAAGAGCCGCCTGTTGTTGGGGCCAATATCATGATGCGCCTGGACGAAACACGAGCCGGCTCCGATAGCCCAAGAACGGCTTTTATGATCGACAGCATCCTCCTCGCTAATCGCCTTGCAACTGAAGTCTGGAATCCAGAGCTGGCGAAAGCTGCAGGCGAGTACTTTGAGCGATACAAAGGCAAGGCAACAGAACCTTTCCGACCTCTCCTGGCGAAGCGTTCCGAACAAAGTATTCTAAAAGCTGTCGAAAAGCATCTCAAGACTCAGGAATATGCTGATGTGATCGGAATCGTGGAAACTCTTCCAAAAAGCATGGAAGAAATTAGAAACACTTCCAACGTAAGCTGGGCGGCTGGGGAATCATATCGCCGCATGAAGCAACCAATCTCATCTTTGCCATACTATGAAATCGCCGCCAAAACTTCGACGAATAAGCCCGATCAGTTCCGCGCTTGGTTTTGGCATCTTCAAGCTTCTATGAAGTCCATAGACAATGAAATGGCTCGAAAATCTGGCAAAGATCTTCTCGATCGCCTGCAGCGTGGCATGCAGAACTCGGATCGTAGCGCTTGGGAAGGCTGGAAAGTTTTAACTACTGAAGAAAAAACTCCTTTGTTTGCTGAAATAAAACCCGATCTTGAACAAAACATTACCGCGGCTCAATTGATTAAAACATCTCCCAAGATTCTTTTGGAAATGTGGAATCAAAAGCTTGCAACAGAAACACCCATGCCCGGTTCCGCTGTCGCTGGCAATCGCGCGGATGATCAACCAACCGCCCGCATGATTTATCTTTTCGCCGATCTCAGCAAGCGCTTCGAGCAACTTGGCATGGATCCTGAAAGGAAATCAGCGAAACAACTTTTGCGAAAAATCAATTTAAAGACAGCTCCCCCGGATAAAGATGCTTTGCGCATCTGGACTGATGAGCTCACCCAATTGGCTGAAGAATTTCGCAAGAATAATGACTACCTGGAAGCTGGTCGACTCTATACCCAGACTGGTACTGAGAATAATCAATGGGAAGGTCGAGCGGAAGCACTCTACAAAGGTGGACTCCTGCTCTATCGATCCGGGCGCCGTGACGAAGCCATGGCTGCCTTCAAAGAAGCCGCCGATGACGGCAACAACCTCTTGTATGCCGAACTTGCTAAGAAGCGTTTGGAGCAAATCCAAAGATAGGAGAAACTATGACGATCAAAAGCAACAATGGTGCCATCGCTCATGATGTTGAGGAAGCAAAAGTCAGTTCGACTGACTACCTTAACTACATGCAGGACAAGCAACGCAGGGAAAAGCAGCAACAGCAACAGCAGAAGCCGAATCAGGTCCCAGCGCCTCAGGCTAATTTCATCTTCGCCGATGAAAAGATGCTCCGCATCCGGGAGATCATTAAGCAGATCGCAGATGCCAATGTACCTGTGTTGATAACCGGGGAATCCGGCACCGGCAAGGAAGTAGTGGCTCGCATGATCCACATGAGCAGCAACCGCAAAGCTGATCCCTTCGTGGCGATCAACTGCGCGGCTCTGCCTCCATCCCTTCTCGAAAGCGAGCTGTTCGGCTTTGAAAAAGGTGCCTTCACCGGAGCCCATCAGCAGCATATCGGTAAGTTCGAGCAGGCCAGCGGCGGCACCTTGCTTTTGGACGAAGTCACAGAAACCGATCAAAATCTACAAGCTAAACTGTTGCGAGCGCTTCAGGAGCAGGAGATTGAACGAATCGGTGGTAATGGCCCGATTAAAATCAACACCCGTATTATCGCCACGACCAACCGTGATATCACTCGTTCAGTGAAGGATGGTCGCTTCCGTCAGGACCTTTTCTATCGTCTGTATGTTATTCACCTTGAAATTCCACCTCTGCGCGAGCGTCCCAAAGATGTCGAAGTCTTGACTCGACACTTTCTGAAAGCATTTAGTACTCAATTCAAAGGCGAAGCGGCAACACTCACCGCCGATGCCATGCAGAAACTTTTGAAGTATACCTGGCCTGGTAACGTGCGGGAACTTCAAAACGTCATCCAGCGTGCTGTCCTGATGGCGAGCGGCAATACCATCACGGCCAAAGAATTCGTACTCGAGCAAAAGAGAGTAGATGACGATCTGGAATGGGTCAAGCATCTGCCGATTGGTCGCAAGATGCAGGAAGTAGAAACCCACTTCATCCTAGAGACTCTTCGCACCCATAATGGCAATCGAACTCATTCGGCGAAAACTTTGGGGATCAGTCTCCGAACCCTCCGCAACAAGATCAATGAGTTCAATCTCGAAGGATTGGAAGTTCCCCAACCCGCTTCAGGAAAAGCTCTATGAGTAGCCTTATCGGTGGGATGTTCAATAAATCAGACCAGCTGAAGATGGCGTCGCTTGATCTGCGCCTCGATCGTCAGCATGTTTTGAACGGGAATATCGCCAATGCCGAGACGCCTGGCTTTCGAGCAATCGGTTATGATTTTGAAGAGCAGCTCCAGGCTCTTGCAGGCGGGGACGAGTCTTTTCCCATGAAAGCTGCAGACCCTCGGCATTTCCGCACTGATATGGCAGAAGCCGATGGAACTATCCAGGCTGAAGTCTATGTGAGACCGACGGAAAGCGTCGGACAGGACGGCAATACGGTGGACATGGATCAAGAAATGGCTCAGTTAGCTCAAAACCAGATTCTTTATCGGGCCACTGTTGAACTCATCAACAAGAAGTTGGCCACTCTCAAGTACGCGATCGCCAATGGAGGTCAAGTATGAGTTTCTTTCAAGCAATGAACATTAGTTCTTCTGGATTGGCAGCGCAGCGCATTCGCATGAATGTCCTATCGTCCAATTTGGCCAATGCCAATACCACTCGAACGCCGGAAGGCGGCCCTTACAAAAGGGAGGACGTGGTATTTGCGGCAAACCCAGCCAGTGGCAACCCCTTCGAGGGCTTTTTGGATGAGGATACTGGAACTCAATTAAAGAAGGTTCAAGTTGTCGACATTCACAAGGACACCAGAGCTCCCCGTCGCGTCCTGGATCCCACTCATCCTGATGCCGATGCCAATGGCTATGTGGAAATGCCAAACATTCAGGTGATGACTGAAATGGTCAACATGATCGCGGCCACGCGAGCTTTTGAGGCCAATACCACGGCTCTTAATTCAGCTAAGGGCATGGCTAACACTGCAATCGAAATAGGTCGCGTCTAATAGGAGGAATCGAGGATGCAAAAAATCACCTCGGGCCCGCGCTTTGGCAGTGAGATCATGGGCGAATTGCGCGATCTCAAGGCTCGACAGAAACTCGAAGGTCCGGAACCGTCTGAAGATCAAGCGACCAAGACCAGCTTTATGGATCATCTCAAAGCTGCGGTCGATGAAGTCAATCAGAATCAGATCTCAGCGGATAAAAAGGCCACGGACCTGTCCAATGGCAAAGATACCAATATTCACGAAACGATGCTGTCAGCTTCTCAGGCTGAGCTTACTTTCAATCTGATGGTTCAGGTCAGAAATAAAGCGCTGGAAGCCTATCAGGAAGTCATGCGCATGCCTGTCTAACATTTCTAAGGGCTGACCATGGAAAAATTAAATGAATTTTTCAGGAATATCGGCCAGAAAATCAGTCTATTCTGGCAATCCCTCAACGGGCCCAAGAGAATTGCGGTCATGGCTAGTATCGCCTTGCTGCTTGGGGGATTGATCTCGCTGTTTTTTATCGGCGATCGAAGTGAGATGGTCTATCTGTATCCAAATCTCACCGAACAGGATAACAATGAAATCTTGGTGGAGCTGCGTAAGCAGCGCGTTACCAACTTTGTAATGGATGATAAAGGGGTTAAGGTTCCTGCAGAGATGGTCATGCCTTTGCGCCTGAAACTTGCGGAAGAGGGTCTGCCGACGCGCGGCACGATAGGCTGGGAAAAGTTTGATGATCAGGATTTCACTCGAACCGAATTCGAACAAAATATCAATCGCTTGCGAGCGATTCAGGGCGAGCTGGCGCGAACGATTACTGCCATTGATGGCATTACGTCCGCCCGAGTTCATATCGTTATGCCGAAGAAAGCCTTGTTCCAGGAAGACGAGCAGGAACCGACCTCAGCTATCTATATTAAAACGCAAAGAGGTAAAGAACTCAGTCAAAGACAGATACGCGGAATCACTCATCTCGTATCTCGTTCCGTTGAAGGCCTCAAACCCGAGAAAGTGACTATTATCAACCAGGAAGGCAAGATGCTGACCAGGATTGAATCCGATGATCCAACCACCAAACTAACTCAAGAAATGACTTCCTATCGTCGACAAATTGAAGGGGAAATGACCACAAAAGTCAAATCCTTAGTCGGTCGGATCGTCGGTCAGGATCGGGTCGATGCCAAGGTTGATGTGGACGTTGATTTCACGCGCGAGGAACAAACTATCAGCGATATTGATCCCGACAAAGTCGTAGTGATATCTTCCAATACGAATAATCAGGAAATGGCCGGCAACGGTTTGAATCCGACTGGCATTCCTGGAGCTAAATCCAATGTTCCTGGAGAGCAGGAAGATCTGGCTATTAATTCCAATTCCACCAAAAGCAAAAGAGCCAGCGAACGGGTTAATTACGAAGTTTCAAAAACCCGAAGACACAAGGTTCTTCCGGTCGGTAATATCAAGCGTATCTCGGTCGCAGTGATCGTCGACGGAACGCAAATCTATCCATCGGATGGAACAGCTCCTGAATTTCAAGCTCGTCCTGCAGAGGAAATGCGCAAGATCGAAGACCTCGTGAAGTCGGCGATTGGCTTTAAGGACAATCGGGATGAGGTGAAAGTCCATAACCTCATGTTCGAACTTGCTGCCACCCAGGTTCAGGCCATCAAAGAGAAGAAGCAGGAAAGTCGGAAGTATATTTCAACTCTGGTCGCTTCCAGTGTCATTGCCCTGGCTATGGTCTTCTTTTTCGCCTTCATCGTCAGGCCCTACTTCCGCTGGCTGTCCTATGACCCCGAGAGAAAGCGTAAAGAAGAAATAATCGAGGAATTTAAGCCCGATTTGGAGATGGGAGGCATTCAGAATGTCCAGGTTAAAGAGGATGTTCCATTTGAGAAGCTTTCCCCTCAAGAGCAAATTCTCTATCTAGCAAAACATGAACCTGGCCGCACAACTGAGGCTCTACGCATTTTGCTCAACCCGCATCAAGCTGCGCACTGAGAGAGTTAAGACATGTTGAATCAGACCAGCAATCGAAGTCATGGCCGGTTTATCAAGAAGACCGACCCTATGCGTAAAGTGATGACAATCAATGAATTTAACCTCATGGAGATCTATGACAAACCAGTCACCTACCATGACAACGCCAATGCTAATATCATCCATAATAAATTACATGCCGAAGAAGATTTAGCTGAAGGCGTGCGAGATTCTTATGAAATCAATATGAGTTTTCCACATGAGTCCCGTCCCGTCATCAGGCCCCTGGACTTCACTGAAGAATGGAAAAAGCAAAAGAAGAGAATGGCCAACCGCAATCAGCGGCTGGAAGAAGAAGAGGAATTCGAACTGGATGTCACCAGCCTTCTTAAAGAGAAGAAGCTCGACTTTAAAAAAGCTAGCTATAAGCTCATAGAGTCGCCGACACCAGCCAAAAGTAGCGGCGATCCTTCCAAAAAAATGGGCGATGAGATTGTCAAACCGACGGTCAATCTTTTCCCCCAGGCTATACCGATCAGCAGCGCCACGATAAAGAGCGCTGCCGCAGAAGCCAAGCCGAAGCCAGCACCTATAGCTGAAATCGCAGTATCTCCCATAACACCCCCCGTGGCTGAGACAGAGGGCTTCGTACCCTATTATGCTACTAAAGAAAACTCTCGTCGCCAAAGCTGCCGATCGAGTGCAGCTATAACTGCTTGCATAGGCAACTTCCACATAGGATTCCGTGCAGCCTGTGATGGTGAGGGCCCGAGCCCCAATGATGTTGCTGGGGACAACACTGACGACAGCACCGGAGCCATTGATCAAAACAAAGGGTTTGAGGTAAATAGCAACGGCTACTTCGGACATAAGAGTGAGATCCTTGCGGAACTGAACAGTGATATGTCTCGTCCCATCCACCGGACTTAGATTGACATTGACCGTCTCCGCATACGGAATCCACTGAAATGTATCCGCTGTGGCTGCAATAGTTCCACTGATATACATACTGATATCATCACCGGCAAGCTGGTCAAATTGCGGTAAAATTATAATATCGGGATCATCCGTCCAAAGGGCATTATTTTGAATCGTCACGGCGCCGGGCAGATAGCTCCGGTCATAAGTAATCTGCAAGGCAATATCATCACAAAAGTTACCGGCTTTATCGCGAATCTTCACCGTTAAATTTTTAAGCCCTTCGCCGGCTGAAAGGCTGATCACTTCATCGATCGATGCCGTGAAAGACTGATAGTCCTTCACAGTGTCGACATCGCCCTCCACTTTAAAATACAGATCACCATCATTGATGGCTTGAATGCGAGTCCTTACCAGTCCTGTAGCGGTAGTGGTCGCCACAGGGGTGGCTTGGCATTGGACGGGTGGCTGGCCTTTTCGAAGAATCTGCAGGTCGACACTGTTGCCATCTGTTCCAAAAATATTCCGGTACTTCACTCGTAAATTTTTTATGCCATCCCCTTCACTCAGATGCACGAGAAGCTGATCGTCGGTGGGTATATCGTAGTATTGTCCCGCCGCCACCGCTGTTTCTAAATCGCCTTCGACCCATACTTCTTGCACGTTTCTACCTCTCGAAGCTGGCAGTACGAGGTAAACAAAAGCATCCTTGCTGGCATCTTCAGAAAAATAAGGGTTGGGGTCGGGCGGCACTTCCAGGCTTGATTTCCAGGATAGGCGATCCTGCAAGTAAGCCATTCGATTTTCTTGGAAAAGGGTAATATCAAGAAAAACCTCGCCGAATTGATCGGCGGTAATCAGAGTGGATTCCTGAGCATCCAAAATAGTATCGAAGGGGACTGAGGCCGTGAAGCCTTGCCCGTTGATACTATACATGGGCGTAAATTTTCCTTGAATTTCAAGGATGAAATGATTGTCCAGGGTGTTGGTCGCGGCGCGCTGCAGATAGTATTTGACCGCGCCGCTGTTGGTGCCGCTTCCGCAACCCATAAAGATCAGCAGAAAACATATTCGAAGCACATTCTGATGTACGGCGCCTGCCATGGAACCGTGTCCCCAATCCCGTTCAAGGTTAGTCGTTGGTCTGTTCTATCTCCGAAACAACGATGCGAAAGTAGGTATAAGATGGTCCCGATTTCAAAACAAAGATCATATTTGGATAACTCACAATCGGCTTAATACCGCTGAGCACCATCACATCGACGTCGCCTGTATTCGCTGTAATAAAGCCACCGTGAGTGAGGACGGGAGTGCCCCCACCGGCAGTATAGGCCTCGGAAACGAGATTGATAGACTTGCCACCACCGGCGGCAGTGAAAATATCTTGCAAGTCTGTTTCGGTCAATGGATTTGCATAATTGTCAACGGCCAGAGCCATAGTAATGGAACCCAAGAGGACGTCTTCGCAGAGGAAGTCAGCGCCTGCTACGACTATATCCTGATCCTTGCATTCCATCTGGAAGCGGAACTCACCGTTTCCATCAGCTGTGATATCGGCAAGCTGCACCCGGTTGATCTTAAAGTTAGGCGCGGCTTGACCATTGACGGCGAGCGATGCGGATTTTCGCACGACACTCTCTGCTACTTGTTCGGTATCGCCTTCGGTGATTTCAGAAAATTGATAATGAATCTCTCCTGCAGCTACGACAGGATTAGCGATTGTGCTGACGATTTTGACCCGCAATTCATCGGCAGGACTCGCACCAATTTTCTCAAACACAGCCACATCACCCGTCTGCCATGTGGTGAAGAGACTCCCAGCTTTCGGCGTGTAGGTCTTGCCATTGAGCGAGAAGACAGTGAGTTTCACCAAACAGTTCCGGTCAAACTCATAGAGCTCCAGATTAGCCTTGGTTTCCGAAACACTCGTCGAAAGGGTGGAGGCACATTCGGACAGAGTGATGGTAAAGGTTGTCGCGATCGCATCCAGTGCCAGGGCTCCAGCGGAAGAGGTATCGGTCACCTTCACGGGATAGCCAAAGGTTCGCCTCTTAAGTTGAGAAGTTCCCTCTGTTGCTGTTTCCGAGTCCGTATCGCCATCCGAATATTCCATGGGCTCCTCTTGGCTGCATGAATGGGACAAAGCAGCAATAAGGACCAGTGGTAAGAATCGCTTTACGCCTTGCATACGCTTTCCTTTTTTAACCTGGAGATGGAACCCGAAAGGGACTCAGCCAGATCTCTCTAGACGTAAAAAAGCGATCGGTATAAAACGAAAAGCTTTGAATCCAAGCTTATTTTTCAATAGTTTCAGTAGATTAATGCTCATCTATTATACCCGTAAAGATCCCGGTTGATGGATTTTTACTCAAGCAAAATCGCTACTTCGCGTAGGAAAGGAGGAGCATTTTTTTCCGTACGTAAGGATAAGAAATTTTTCGCTGGATTGGCCGATAGAGGAGAGCCCATGAGGAGAACTCTGCTTTGGCAAAGATTTGCGCTACTATCGCGGCTCTTTCGATCGCCTGGCCCTTGCCAAAGGCTATGGCGAGTGTGAGTTTGAACGGTGGCGTTGGGGCGACTGCAGGGACACTTACTAAGGCTGACTCCCCCCTGGCCAACCAAGGCTACAGCTATGCCTTTTATCTGAGCTGGTTTCCAGAATTCAGCAAGAAGCCTTCGGCGTGGATGGCCGGAGTTCAGCTCAAGCAGATAAAGCTGAATTACCAGGAAGATTCGGTTAATAAAAGAGCAACGTATAACCTATCCGGAGGGCATTTTGGGTTTCTCTTGCCGTTTAGCCCTACTTTCCAGATGCACCTCCTGGGCGAGTACTATTCGGCCGCCAACCTTTCCATTCTTTCTAGCAATAAGCTCCTTCTCAATGCGACGACTTACAAATACTCCAGCTGGGAAGAGCTCACAGGCAAACCAGCTGCCGGCCTTCGCTGGCAGTTCGTGCACGATAAAGTCGATGGCCAGTTCAGTGCCCGCAACCGCTATCGCTCGGGACTCGGGTTCAGTCTTATCCAACAAAACTTCGATAAAGAAATTCTACGTATTACTTCTTCCAACAATGATTTGGCTCCCGATAAAGCCTACTCTTCAGCAGAAGTTTCCTACCGCCTGCTGTTGATCAATATTGATATCTTTATCGGTCTTACGTTCTGATCGTGGATCATTTGAATTGATTGAGATCAATGACTTCTACAAATTGCGCGGCAGCAAAGTTTACCGACTCCGTCGTTGGGGTCAGAGCTCCCGACATTGGATCCACTTTAATAACGTTAACTGTCCCTGAATCCTGATTGGCAGCCAGCAGCCATTTCCCGCCCGGAACCAGGGAAAAATGCCGAGGTGTGGTACCACCACTTGGCGTCACATTTTTAAAGGCGACGGTGCCATCAGCATTGACGGTGAACAAAGCAATGGTATTGTCGCCACGATTGGATGTGTAAACGAAATTTCCGGTCGGATGCACCTGAACTTCGGCACCAGTATTGTTACCCCCCGTCACAGGACGCGTGGAAACAGCAGTGCCCAAGAGCCTTAATTGCTGAGAGCTGGCATCGAAGCTTAAAGCCTGAAGAGTGCTATTCAATTCCTTGAGGACATAAGCCCAGGGATTTTTCGGGTGGAAAGCCATATGACGAGGCCCGCCTGTCAAGAGATTCAGATTTGGTGGATTTTGGGCCGTGAGCTGCCCAGTTAGGCTATTCAGAGCATACTGAGCGACGAAATTGGAGCCCAAACAAGGAACGAACACAGCATTGCCTGAGGGACTGCTGATAATTTGATGCGCGTTCAGGCCAGCGTTGACATTGGCGATGGTGTTACCCAGCTTGCCGTCAGCTTGGATCGCATAGGTCGTGACCTGGCCCGTTCCGTAGTTGGCGGCCATGGCGTATTTCCCGCTTCGATCAATCGAAATATGGGTGGGTCCACCACCACCGGCGGGAATATCGTTGAGACGGGTTAAATCACCTGTTTCGGGCGAGATGGAAAACGCAATCACGCCCCCAGTTCCACTTTCATTGGTCGCATAAAGCCAAGGTTTACTCGGATGAATGGCCATAAAGCTGGTGTTTGCTGCCGGCACAGCCACATTCTTCAAGAGAGTTAAGGTTCCTGCAGGCACTTCAAAACGATAGATCGAAATCTGATTGCTCCCCCCTCCAACATAAGCATAGTAGCGT
>JBGSRE010000186.1:0-1950 GCA_041737755.1 Oligoflexus sp. | reverse complement strand
GCCACGAACTTCTGGATCTCGGACCGTCTTCGCTACTATCCAGTCATAGATAGCGCGGGCTTTCTTATCGGGATCGCGGATCCCGGCGACGATTCTGTCGGCCGTCTCTTTGACGATACCATCGGTCTGCAAATGCTTGGTGGCCTTGAGATACCTTGTTCCCTCATCAGAACCCATAAGCACACCATTGCGGTCACCGATCTCGATCAGGTTCACGATTTTGAGGGTTGGAGCCGCGACTTTTTCCCAGCGAGCATAAACGTAAGGCGCAGTGTGCTCGGATGCACCGCCGATACGAACTGATGTCGCGTTGCCGGTGATAGTTCTCGACAGCAGCTTTTGGTAGCCGGTTCCCTCTATGGGTGTTGGTATCCATATTTCAATCAGGTCCTGGACGGCAGGCTGGAACTCTTGAACAAATTCCACCTGCCGCCCTTCGGCTGCAGAAAGACTCAGCGAGACCAAACTAACAGAAGTGAGTAGTAACAGTTTTGCAAGCATATCGAAGATCCTCCAGATTCGAAGAATCTAACTGAGAGTTCGCGGCAAGGCTACTCCCATCGCCAAGAAGCTGGGCACGGGATGGCCTCATATGACTTCCCGGTAGCGATCCTGTCAGATCACCCCAGAGGACGAGTTCCGACCCGCAAGGTCTGTGCAAGGGTTCCAATGAGGCCCAGAAGGGGCGTCAAAGCCGCGCCCTTAGTTCCGGCTTGCAGCTGCCCCAAATAATTCTGCAATAAACCTCTCCAATCGGTTTCCTCCTGGCACTCCGGGGCACCTTGCCCTCAGATCCATGAGGAAAAAAACCATGCATGCATTGAAAAGATTAGCCTTCTGTTCGTTCGTCCCTCTGCTCTTTGCTACTTTGGCGTCGTCTCAGGATTCCGACGACCTGTCGTTTGGAATCACGATTCCGGAGGAATATTATAATTTGCCACAAACTCAACTTTTGAGCATTTTTTCCAGCCAAGGTGAAGATGCTGGTCGTTGTCAGAAGGCCTTTAGCGACAGCCGAAGTTTGGGTTTAAATGTCGCCAAAACCTTGCGTCCGTCCTGTGATGAATTGCTTCTGCCCCTTCGGGAAGGTGAGAATAACGAATGGACTCTGCCAGACATAACGGTCAAGCCAGGGCAGGATCTGTTAGCTTTTTGCGGACGTCTGGGCTACACCAGCGGCTTCGAAAAGGCCATTCTGGAGACCGCCAGCCAATGTGCTGTTTCCTTTGATCGGGATCTACGAAATTCACTGCAGCAAGAGTACAATCGCTGCTACAAGAGCGTTGCAACGCAGGTTATTATTGAGGACGCTCAGGTTGCGCAGACCTCGAATATTCTAGCCGATGAATCCTATATCATCCCGTCAAACAGCGCCGCTTGGGAGAGTTTCAAAGAGTCATTGATCAAGTCCCCTGATTCCCCAATCCTGCAAAGCGCCTGTCGGGTAGCCATTAGTCATGCCGAACGACAAAAACTGCCAGTTTCCTTTCTGACTGCAACACCGGGACAGATCGTTGTTCCCTGGGACCAGAAGAAAGGCGCAACGTTTGGCGCTTCCATTGGTAACCATGAAGGCATTCGAGTGACTCTCTCCGGACCTGAATCTCGCGATCCGCTCATCCAGGTGAATGAAAGTAGTTTTTCCCGAAGCACTGAATACTCCTTTAACATCGCCTCTCAGCTCATTCGCGTGAAATCTGTGCCTACCGGTGCTATGGCCACTGAAGAGACGATCGACCCCGACCATCCGCTCTACATCGAGACTCTGGTTGCCATCAGAAATGCCATACTTTATGTCGTCATTCCCCAACGATACTTTTGGCCACTTCCGGATGCAGAATCCAAAGCGAACTTTGCGCTCGTCCCAAGCCTTTCTGTGCTCGATAAAGCTCTGCAAAGGCAATCCTATCAAAGACGCGATTGCACGCTCTATCAAAGTTATGATCAGCT
>JBGSRE010000176.1:0-6067 GCA_041737755.1 Oligoflexus sp. | reverse complement strand
GCAGGGTATGCGCGCTTTCATCAGCTAGATTCCGCGACAAGACCAGAATTTTGCGAGCTTTAGGAGTGATGACGGCTTGACTGAAATACTGACCTTCCGGTGCTTTAAGCAGTCGATCGACTTGTGCTTTAGCGCCGTTATAGACCAAAACCTGTTTCAGCTCTTTTTTCAAAGCCTGATTAGCCCCCTGCACCAGACTTATACCGCTACGGAAATCGATTTGCACACCAACTCGATCGGCTAGAAAACCTTCTGGCAGGCGCACGTCAATGCCGCGAAAAACGTCTCCCGACCAACCTTTGATTTGTTTGATCTGCAAAACCTTGCCACCCTCATCACTGGTGATGATACCGAATTGACCGTTGTCCTGGAGCAAGCGCATGCCTTTTTTTAACTTTAAGATCGCCGAAGGCTCGGCTTCCTGATCGTCAAACCGCACCAATTCATTTTGTTCTGGTTTGAATCCTGTCAGCTGCAAGGGATTGGCTTTAACATAAAGAGGAAAGAACTTTTCGCCAAAACTCACCAGAGTTCTTTTTTGAAAGCTCGTAAGGTCGACCATTTTGATATTACGCTGATCCATGTCGGCTAGAACAGCCCCCTGATCCGTCAGGACTATCTTATAATTAGCCTGTGGGTACGACTTGATAATCTTTTGCTTGCCGATCCATTTGATGCCGACTCCCGACGAAAGACCTTCTCCACAACCCACGCGTGCTTTATGAAAGTCGAGTACGGTGATCGCTTCCAATGGCTGACCATGTCCCACTAAAGAGGCATTTTCGCCCGTTCGCAAAGAAACGATGCGCTTGCTTCGAAAGTTTTCAAGGTCAGCTTCGTACAGGTACGACTTGCCTTCCGACCCAGGTTCTCGTGCCTGACGGCTTAAAAAATAGACAAATTTACCATCCTGAGTGAAGAGCAATTCGCCAGATTCAACGTTGGCAATATAACTAGCACAATCCGCTAGTACAGCCGGCGCCGTAACTTCCGGGACGATCAGCTTATGGCCAGGAGCAGGGGTCTTGCCGCGCGGCAGAACTCCATCATCTCCCCAGACTTGATCCTTAGCAAACAAACCAAGAGCAGAAACCATAGCCAGTCGTACCATCCAGTTCATCGATTTATCACTCCATCATGACCCAGATCATCCGCACGGATGCGCTTGATGATCCGGTACAATTCTTTGGGAGGAGCTGCCAGAGGATCACGTGAATACTTGGGAAACAAGAGCCAACCTTCGGCAGCCGCCTGCAAAGCTTTTCCATGCTGCATTCCCATCACATCCCCTGGGTTGAGCTTTTGAAAGTTCACCAGGCCTTCCCGCAGATGCATACCTTCTTGATAGGGAACGACTGTCCTCCAGGTATACAGCTCATTATTCATTCGCTTGGGAACTTTGCTCGAGCTCAAAAATTGCTCCATTCCATATTGTACCGCGGTCAGACTCACTTGTAAGCCAACCCCGGTATGATAGGGATCAAAACCTTTCTGCCCCAGCTCGATGGTCAGCCCTATTCCACCCTTGAAATTCACATACTCATCACTGCACATCCCATCTATGGAAAAGGAGCTTCCCCAGTGGGTGACGATAGGAATTTTATCATGCAGAGCACAGGCAAATTCAAAGGCTGCTTGGGTATAGGGGAAAATAAAGAAGGGCCGTTCAGCGGGCTCAATCGTTTGATGAAAGTCGACGAAAAGTGCACTTTGCTCGAGTATCGGCTCCAAGAGGCGCGCCCGCTTCTCTTCTTCCAGGCTGTTCGCTGACTGGCCAAAGGCACGATTCAAATCGCGCTCGACAAACCGCCGATCGGCTCGCACAGCTGCAGGATTACCAATCACAAACGCCAAGGGAAAGACCGGCTGCAGGATCGATGCACGGAGCAATCGCAAGGTTTCTAGCAGAACTTCGATACCCCCCACTTCGTTGCCATGGGTGGCAGCTTGTAAGGTCACAGCAATGGGTTTCGGCAAAGAGGGGCAAGGTTTTACGGGATGCCAAACATAGGCTAAGGGAGCCAATTTCTCCATCTGACCGGGCTCTTTGCCCCAGTTTTCACAGATGGCTTCAAACTGCATAAGGATCTGCGCATTCCTACTTTCCATACAACGCCCCTTCGCATGTGGATCTCTCGAACCAAAGTTCCCGACAGGTTACACGAGAGGCCTCTCATTGCTCCAGAGTTTTTGCGGAGATGCTACGAAGCGGTCTTATTGCGTTTACCCAGCTGTTCTTCAATCTGCTCTTTGGTCTTCCGAGCTTTCTCAAATTTGTCATTTAATTCCAGACAGCGAACAACGTAGTCCTGAGCGATTTCATAGTGGCTGCGGGTTTTATAACTCAGATGGGCCAAAGCAATATTGTAAAGAATTCGGTAGTTTTCCTTGAACTTTGGATAGAATCGCAGGGATCTTTCGTATTCCATGATGGCTCCATCAACATTGCCAGCTTTGGCCAAAGCCACGCCTTTATTGTTGTAGTGGCGCACCACCTCGAGGGGATCCGTCGTGTCTTTGCAGAGGCTGATGGCATAGTCATCAAAACCAAATTCCTGGAGTCTGGCGAACATATCGAATTTGACTTCGGGCTGGTCAGGATGATACCGAATCAGCTCCCGCATCTGCTTAACAGACATATCTGGTTTGTTAGCAGTCAGATAGGCCATAGCCATTTCATTAATACGCTGGATATTATGCGGCGCCAATTTGTCAGCATGCTCCATATATTTCAATGCGTCGGTGTGACGGCCAAGCTTCAGCAAAAGTCGTCCCTTGTGATTGAGGGCATTCAGGTTCTCTGGCTTTTGAATGAGGATGCCGTCCACGACTTCCATGGCTTTGCCCCAAGATTTCTGCGCCTCATACATCTCCCGCAGGAGGTCGTGGCCACGGCCGCCAAGATCTTTGAGATTGGACTTTACAAATTCAATGGCTTTGTCGACTGTTTCGGCTCGTCCTGCCAACTTCATAGCTTGGGCCGAGACTTCCGCAAATCGCATACGACGCATGCGGGTGGCCATGGCTTTTTTCAATGTTGGCAGGATGTGGATCGGGTTGAGTGGCTTATAGATGAGGTCGATGTCCTCCAGCTCCTCGATAAGCTTGGATTGACCGGAGTCATGCCCATCACGGTTGCCTGCGATCAGAATGAACGTAGCGTTTCGCTTATCAACGGCGTCGTGAGCCCGCCACCTTTGGGCTAGGACCAAACCCGGTATTTCTTCAAAGCCAAGTTCGATCAGAACAACGGGATAAATATTCTGATTGAACATATAAAGTGCAGTTCCCAAGTCTGCAGCGTTGTCGACTTTGATATTGTACTTTTCCAGGGGCCCCTTGATTGCCTGACCGACCGACTTGTCAGCATCAACGATCAGAATTTTTTGCGGCAGGGTGCTATTATCACTCACGGGCATTCCCTCGTTTTTGGTCGCCTTCTCTACGTGCCTTGGGTATCAAAAAGTGTATCATAAATCCTGGCATAGCGGAGTAGGTTTTCCCATGCCTGTCAACAAAGGAGTTTCGCTTTGAAGATTGGCCTCAGCACTGGTGGTGGCGATTGTCCTGGGCTCAACAGCGTGATTCGCGCCGTCGTTCGACACGCTGTCGGCACACTGGGGCATGAAGTCATCGGCATCGAAGACAGTTTCATGGGCTTGATGGAAAGGCCCTATCGCATTCGCCACATGGGTCTTCGGGATGTTTCGGGAATACTCAATCGCGGCGGCACCATACTGGGCACCACAAACTCGGGTAATCCCTTCAAAATAAAGCTTGGAAACAATCCTGCGACCTGTGATAAAAGCACGCTCCTCCTGGAAGCCTATCAAGATCTAGGTCTCGATTGCATCATCGTCATCGGCGGTGATGGCACTCAATCCATTGCTCATCAACTGAATCAGATTGGTATCAATATCATTGGTATTCCAAAAACGATTGATAACGATCTGCTCGGAGCCGATATCACCGTAGGATTTGAAACAGCGGTTGAGGTTGCCAGTGACGCTATCCTTCGCCTGCAATCAACCGCGGAGTCCCACGATCGCATTATGGTATTGGAAGTTATGGGTCGGCATGCAGGGCATATCGCCTTGCACAGCGGCATGGCGAGTGGCGCACACATTATACTCCTTCCAGAGATTCCGTTCCGCTATGATGCGATCATCAACAAAATCCATGAAAGACAAAAACAAGGCATGAATTATAGTGTGATCGTGGTGGCTGAGGGTGCGATGGAAGATGGCTTTGAGCCATCGTTCAAGGCAACCAGTCCCGGTCGCAAGAATTTGGGTGGAATTGGCCAGATGGTGGCAGAGAAACTCAACCAATTGACAGGCATTGACACCAGAATCACAGTCCTTGGCCATATCCAAAGGGGTGGTCAACCTTGTCCAAGTGATCGTGTTTTGGGAACTCTCTATGGAGTGAAAGCAGTGGAATTGGCTGTTCAAAGAGATTATGGCAAGGTCGTCGTGATGCAAAAACACGAGATGCAAGCCATCCCATATTCCACTGTAGCCAGCAGCTTTCGTCCAGTTGCAAAGGACGACATGTATCTTCAAGCTGCTGAGGCCATTGGAATCTGTATGGGACGATAATGCTGAGGCAGGAGATAAGCGAAGCGGGGATTAAAAATCCCTTTTCTTATCGAATGCTTCCACCACGTTTGCCGTGCGAGCTTGCGCTCTTTCTGCGAACGACTCTCAGTTTTTTCTTGGCGCGGTAGCGAGCCGTTTTGTTACGTTTACGAGGTGGGCGATTTTTACGAACACTTGCCATTGGTCTACTCCCTATATCTTGCCGCTTCTGCCTTCGGCACAAGCTGGACTTTTGAATAACATGACACGCACCGAGCACAAGGCAAGCGGGCGCCTCAATAGAAGGCAAAACCTAAGGGGGAAGGCCTTCAAAGTCAAGAGCTTTTTGACAAGTTAGAAAAAGCTGGTAGAATAGGCCTAAATTTATGACGCAGCTCTCTTCATGATACAAACGTACACCTGATGTTTTCCTGCAAAGGGGCATCTGGACTTCCGTATGAGGTCGTCTTCATGGAAAATTCTACCGTTACTGCACTGAGATTTTTGGACCCGCTCGAACAACTTTTGTTCGCTGAGCGCTATACTCTGGGGCTCCTCATGCCTGACGAAGAAGCCGAAACAGTCGCGATCATCCAACAGAGCTTGCTTGGGTATCCGGAAGAGGGGACCGTCCTGGCATCAACAAGGCGGCGCATTCCCCATTTCTTTAGCAGCTATGAGGAAGAAGGCGCTTGCTACCTCGTCCTTCGAGATCGCCTCACAGGCAGCATTATCGGTGGCGCAGGAGTGCGTCCATTTGCTGGACTGGATCCGCGGGAACATATTGGCGAGATCCGCGAACTCGTCATCGCCAACCCTTATAGAGGCCTTGGACTGGGACGAAAAATTTTGAATGCCTGCATACAAAAGGCTAAAGAGCTGGCTTATGTCCGGCTCTATCTGGAAGCCACATCAGAGATGCGGCATGCCCAGAGTTTGTTCCGCCGTTCAGGCTTTCGTCCGGTCGAATTTCAGCAGCAGGAAATGGCGAGCAACCGCACTGAAATTTTTCCAAGCTATTTCGTAATGGAAAATCCAAGCTGAATCTGGTCTAGAGACGAACGCGAGCACCCGCATAAAGCCCAGGGAAATTCAGCTGAAAGTTCTCGTTAGGGACATTATCGAAACTGAAATTGTAGAAGCGGAAGCTCGCACCAAAAAGGAAGTCCAGGGTTGGACTGGCGGGGAAGACCGAGTCCCAGCCGATCATAGTTGCCACGCCGCTCGAGGATCCACCATCCAGCGAATTGCCAGCCAATTTACCGGAGTAACTCGCGTTGACGATGCCTGCTCCGAGGCGAAACACCCCGAAAGCGCCATCACCTAGGCTATAACCATAGCCAGCCTTGACCATCATCACGGAGTCCAGGTCCAAATCGACTTTGATGTCGCCTAAACTGCTTTTGTCGGTGAATGAAGCCTTCCCCGTCGACAGTTCCATACCCAGCTCAATGCGGCCCCGGACCTGAATGAAATTTTCTGAGGCA
>JBGSRE010000563.1:0-3985 GCA_041737755.1 Oligoflexus sp. | reverse complement strand
GGGTGTATGCTCCTGAATTGCGCGTTGCATGCAGTCATTAATTTTGGCGGTCGCTACGCGTTTCGCATAGGCGGCGGTCAGTTCTTCCACCTTGGCCATAATTTTGTGAATCCGCTGGTTTTCCAAGCATGAAGCAAAGAGAACTGGGACGAAAGGCATATCCTGGAGTTTGTTGCGGATATTCACTTCATAGTTTTTGGCAGTGTTGGTTTCCTTTTCTGGAACCAAATCCCACTTGTTGACCACGATCAGGATGGGTTTGAATTTGGCAGCAGCCAATTGAGCCAATTTACAATCCTGCTCCGACAAGCCTTCCAAGGCATCAACGACGAGAATAATGACATCGGCATCTTCGAGGGTGCGCAAGCTGCGCATCACGCTCATACCTTCCACTTTATCGAAGATATTTTTCTTTTTACGAATACCGGCCGTATCGAGCAAAAGATAAGGCTGCTTGTTATACACCAGGGGAGTATCAATCGTATCGCGCGTCGTGCCTGCAATTTCGCTCACCAGGGATCGATCTTCACCACAGATACGGTTCAGAATCGAGGACTTGCCCGCATTCGGTCGGCCGATTAATGCAATTCGGGTAGATGCGACATCGCGCATTTTCACGGTCTTTAGCTCTGCCGCTTCCTGCAAGCGAGCTTCGACGGTTTCGGACATTTCCCAGATCCCGCGACTGTGAGCGGCGCTGACCTGGTGGAAAGATTCGAGACCGAGTTCGTAAAATTCGAAAGTCAGACCAGCCTGTTCGTTGCCGTCGACTTTGTTGACGACGTATTCGACTTTTTTGCCGAGCTCTTTGAGGAATTGGACCAGCTCCCGATCATGCGGATGCAGACCAGATTTGGCGTCAAAGACCATCAGCACGAGATCGGCATCTTTGATAGCCTGCTCGGTTTGTTCCCAAACGATATTGGTCGAAAACGGCTGGTAATAGAGATCATCGGTTTCAAAACCACCGGTATCAATCAGGATATAGCCCTGATCCTCATCATCCAGATTCTTCACCGTTCCATAAATTCGATCTCGCGTAACGCCCGGCCTGTCATCGACAATAGCCTTCTGCGTGCGAGTCAGTTTGTTAAACAAGGTCGACTTGCCGACATTGGGCCGGCCGACAATGGCAACGATTCCTGCGATCATATAATCCTCTTCGTTTGGCGAAGGGCATTTCCTGATCCTGGCGACTCTCAATACCTTGAAAGCTCAGGATCCTGGCGAACAAATCAGCCTCTTGTCAGGCGTTTGCTGGTTCGCTGGACCAGGAGATACCCTCGTAACCCGATTGTTTCAAATCTGTCCATTTTTGTAAGGCGGCCCGAGCCGCTTCCTGCGAGGCGGACTTCTTGGAGGGACCGTGTCCCATGCCCAGGCTTTGGCCGCGAAATAAGACTTCAACTGCGAAATCCAGCTGATGATCCGGACCCTCGCGTTTGATGACCTTATACACGGGAGCTTCCTTGAACGCACCTTGAGTCAGTTCCTGAAGGCGTGATTTATAGTCCTGCTGGGTCAAGTCAGTCAGAGAGGATGTCAAGATCTCTTGGTATAGTTCTAAGATGACGCGGCTGGCGGCATCAAATCCAGTATCCAGGTAAATTGCGCCGAAGAAGGCTTCCAGAGCATCGGCCAAGACCGATTCTTTTTCCCGTCCCCCGGCTCGTTCTTCACCGGGAGCCAGCAGGAGACATGCGCCAATTTGGAGGTTTCGACTGATACGAGCCAGGGTGCTTTCGTTGACGAGCGACGCGCGAATTTTTGAAAGTTGGCCTTCAGGAAAGCCTTCCGGGCGATGCAGGAGAGCAGCGCTGAGGACTAGGCTCAGCACCGAGTCACCTAAAAATTCGAGTCGCTCATTCCAGGGCATAGGAACAGGCTGCTGATACTTCTTTTGGAGGTAACGTGCGGCTGAACTGTGAGTCATCGACTCTAAAAGCAGGCTGCGGTTTACAAAACCGTAATGGATTCGCCGACAAAGCTGTTCCATCATTCGCAGTTGGGCTGGGAATGCATCCTGGGCAAATTCCAATACTTCAATCTTATTCAACTATTACAACTCCGGAGCCCATTGTGCTCATACCGCCTGTGTATTCGAATGCGCCATTATAGGTAGGAATAGGAAAGAATCAAGCCTTTTTGATACTTTTCCTTTATGCGATGCTGAGGAAGGTTGCCAGGCAATAATGAGTCTCCAGCAACATGCTATACTTGTAGAATAATCATCCTTCAAACTAGGTGATTCCTGTGAAGCGCTTTCTTCTTCTCTTGTTTGGTCTTGCTCTCGGTTTCGCTGCCGGAGCTGCATGGTTCTATCGATCTTTGCCCGCCTGGTCGGAAGTCCCGCGACAACTAGCAGAGCCGGTCGTGATCAAACTGGAACGAGGCATTAAGTTGAACGACTTTGCCAAAATCTTGGAGCAGGAAAATCTGGTCGATCAAGCCATGCGATTTCGGTATTGGACGAGGTTCAATCGAGATTATGGCCGCTTTCAAGCAGGACAGTATCGCTTTGAGGGTTCCATTTCGCCTCGGCAGATCGTCGAGACGATTGAGTCGGGTAAAACCTGGCAGGCTCTCGAGCTTCAGTATGTGATTCCAGAGGGCTTCACTCTGAAGCAAGTGATCGATCGCCTCATAGCTCACAAAGTTGGGACAAGGGCCGAACTGGAAGCGATGGCACGCGATCCTGAATTACTCAAAAAATATCAAATTAGAGCTGCCAACGTCGAAGGATATCTTTACCCAGCGACCTACAGTTTTGCAAAAATGCCCACGCCACGTCAGGTTTTTGAAAAAATGCTCGAGACTTTCTTTGTTCAGTTGCCTCCCGACTTGGTACAAGGGTTAGCTGCTGTCAAACTTGATCTTCATCAGGGAGTCATCTTTGCTTCCTTGATCGAACGCGAAACTCAAGTGGAAGAAGAACGAGTGATGGTTGCCGAAGTGATTTGGAATCGTTTGAAAAGTGGTGAAGCTCTCGGCATCGATGCGGCACTGATCTATGGTATTGTCGATTATCAAGGTGACATTAAAACTGTGCATCTGAAAGACAGCAAAAACCCTTATAATACTCGCATTCATAAAGGATTGCCGCCTAGCCCGATCGGTGCCATTTCGATGACTTCGCTGCGAGCTGTGCTGAATCCGACTCAATTTGGCTATCGATTTTATGTCTTGGGTACCGACGGAACGAAGCAGCATCATTTTACCAGGACCTTGACGGAGCACCAGCTCTACGTAAAGCAGTTGATTCAAGCTTCACAGAAACCATAAAATGGCAGATGAACGCCGTATGATGAGGTGATAACTATGCCGACCAAAACCAAAAATGAGAAAAAGACCACTCCAACGCCCGCGCCGGTTCAGTCGAAAGGCGAGGAATCATTAGGCAAGGATGGGCGCATACATCACCGTGTTCCGGTGCAGCTATTGGTGGACTATCGCGCCAATGGTCATTATCTCTTCGATTTCTGTCGTGACTTGGGAGCGGGTGGCGTCTTCATTGAAACGCGCAGCCCACTCAGTCATGGGAGCGTAGTGGAGCTCACCTTCACTTTGCCCGATTCAAAGGAGACTTTGGAAGCCAAAGGCCGAGTGATCTGGGTTCAGACCGAGGTCCCGGACAAGAATCTGACTCCAGGAATGGGCGTGCAATTTGAAAGCTTTACCGCTGAGCAGCGGACCCTTCTCCAAAAGTTTGTCGATCGCTATTCCAACCAATCTCCCGGCACCAGTCCGTCGGGAAAATCCGCCTGAAAGTCAGCTGAGAATTCTGCCAAGCCTTGCTCCGCATGCTGGAGCGGGGCTGGCAGTTTTTTTCGGCAGCATCGGTTTGGGTCATTCACCGTAAAAACGGCCCCTGGAAAACCCCAGGCTGATGTGATAGGATGCCCCACGTAGTAGGCAAAAGGGGAAGTAGCATGCATTTAATATGGAAGAGACCTGATGGTTTCCATGGGGCTGCGCCTCAGGATTT
>JBGSRE010000161.1:0-2791 GCA_041737755.1 Oligoflexus sp. | reverse complement strand
ACTCGCCGCATTACCGGCAAGCTTGACGAAGCCCGTCCGCTCTGGAGGCATATAGGCCAACGTTGCCGCGATACCATGCTCAAGGAGTTGACTATCATGAAACCCACCATGACCAAAATCCACCAGCACCGCTTCGGTTCTTTCGAGGTCTCGAAAGCAGATATTGCTTGGCTTTAAATCACCATGAAACACACCTTTGCTATGGACAATCTCCAGGGCTTTGGCGACTTGCATGCCGAGATTGAGAATCGAGATGGGATCCAAAAGTGGCCTGGATTCCACACCACGCTCCGCCTTCTTCTCTTCCAGCAGGCGCAAGAGGTCTTTGCCGGGCAAAAACTCTTCGATCAAATAGGGGATGGAACCTTCTATGGCTGCACCCAGAATTTTTACGGTCCCTGGATGATCCAAAGAACCAATCAGCACGCTCTCCCGATGTACCAGTTGGGCGGCAATCAGATCATGCTGATCCATGTTGTTGGTACTGAAGCATTTGATCGCAATCCGCTGGTGAGCTTCTGTCTTTCGCCAAAGAGCAAGATACACTTCTCCAAAGCCCCCTGAGCCGAGCTGATCGATGATCTCGATCTGACCATCTTGAAGCAATTGTCCAGCCCGCAAAAGACCCATAAAGCCTCAAGAAAAAGAATATAACTCTAGCGTTTCGGTCAGATACCGGCACAAATGAGCAGGCTATTCTTACTTTATGGATGATGTTTCTTAGCAATTGAGCAGTTTTCTTTCGGCTTCGTTTGCATAGCGCTGATCCCAATCCGCCAACAGCGGGTTCATGATCTTTTGGTAAAGAGCAGGGATAAGCGCCAAGAGAATCATCGACATGTAGCCTTAGGGCAAAGTTGGAGCAAAGGGCATAGGATTCAATTTGCAAAATGGCAATTGAACCTTCTCATGATGATGGGAATGCCGAGGCAGGCTATAGAGTAGAATGGCTGAAATACGATGATTGCTGTTCCTTGCCTCGACTTTAGGTCGAGAGGAAGCGCTTTTTTGCCGATGACCGCAAAGGCAACGAGAAAGACAAAGCCTAGCCATAACCTGCCCTTACCGAGCAGGAAACCCATCCCGGTGACGATCAAGAGGGCGTTGTAAAGACCATAACGAAGCGCATTCATGCCGCTTGCCCCCAATACTTTATCGTCGAGATCCGCAGCTGACTGAAACATTTTTCCTAGCCCAATTCTGACGAGAAGTTAAAGTTTCCTCAGCAACTCACCGAGCATCCAGTAAGAGAAGCCTAATTTCATTGACGGTTCCGAGGACCAACAGGAAGTCGACTATGAGTCAGGACAGATTCGAAGAGAAAATCTTGATCGTTGATGACGAACCCACAGTGCTGGAAGTCATGGATGATCTGCTAAGTTCAATGGGACTCCCTACTGTCCAAGCGATCAATGGGGCAGATGGTCTTATTAAACTGCAAGAAAACAAAGTCTTTTTGATCATCTCGGACTATAAAATGCCAGAGATGGATGGCCTAGAATTCTGTCGACAGGTCCGCCGCACTCATGCATCTTTGCCATTTATCATCCTATCTGGATATGCTGATAAAACAGCCCTCCTTTCGGGCGTAAGAATCGGCGTTACCGATTTTATTGATAAGCCGCCCGATATGAAAAAATTTCAGGAGCTCGTCCAATCATACGTCCAAAAACGTCAGGATCAGATCAAACAGGACACTTTTGAAATCGAGACCATTCGTAATCTGTTTATCGAAGAGGCCCATGGCATTCTTTCGAATTTGGAAGATAGTATTTTAATCATTGAAGGGAATCCAAGCGACAAAGCTGAAATCAATAAGGTCTTCAGGAAGATTCATACCCTGAAAGGTAGCGCCGCTGCTGTGGCTGGCGGGCAAACGACTTCCGAACTGTCGCATGCCTTTGAAAACATGCTGAGCTCGCTTAAAGATGGCGCGATTAATCTGGATAAGTCCTCAGTGGATCTTATGCTAAGTGCAATCGATGTTCTCAAGCAGTGTATTGATGCGATCGAACACAAAGGTCCTCATCCTAAAGTCAAACAGCTGATCCAAGGCTTTAAATCCGTCGTTTCCGGAACTTCTTCAGTCCAGACACGATCGGCTCCTGTGCCGGGAGTTGTGGCGGTCGTCGAGAAGAAGGAGGAAGTGGATGAAGGGGTCAATGTCTCGAACGAAAAGCTCGATCATTTTATGGAAATGGCTGGAGAGCTGGTCGCATTCAAAAACATTTTCTATGGTTTTGTCAAACAGCGCACAGAAAATCAAACCAATGATGATGGTTTGCTGGATATGAATAAGGCTCTGTCCAAGCTCACCGATGAGCTACAGAACCAAATTATGGACATTCGTAAGGTATCTCTGCTCAAAGCCTTTGCGAAATTTCCAAGGATGGTGCGGGGAATCGCCCAGGACCTGAAAAAGGCCGTAAAATATGAAACCGACGGCCTGGAGCTCCAAGTCGACAAGACCATCGCCAAATCGCTGGCTAGCTCCTTAGTTCATGTCGTGCGAAATGCCTGTGATCACGGCATTGAAGCGATTGAAAAGCGTCGAAGCAAAGGCAAGGATGAATCGGGATACATTCGCCTTTCTGCCTCGCAAACGGGCGATACCATCACGCTCAGGGTCGAGGACGATGGCGCTGGATTGGACCGCAACCGAATTTATAGTATTGCGTCCTCCAAAGGACTGGTAGCGCAAGAGTCGGAGCGAATGACGGACAATGAAGTCTTCGAATTGCTGTTTATTCCAGGTTTTTCGACGGCCGAAGTGGTATCCGATCTATCCGGA
>JBGSRE010000160.1:0-7339 GCA_041737755.1 Oligoflexus sp. | reverse complement strand
CCTTTATCCCGAGCAATGGCTATGGAATTACAAACGCTGGCGTCTTCCCTTGCCTCTGCATTCCTTAAAGGCTTCTTCCGCTGGCAGCAGCGTTTAAGCTCCGCGCTGCCTTTCCTTTGTATTGAAGATTTCATTCTCATCGCTACCCTTTTGGGTGCGACCCCTGATACGCACTCGCTTTGGATTGGTGGCGGCATGTCGCTGCTCGCAATGAGTTTGCTCTTTTGGGTGCAGGGCTATCAGAAAGCCGGTTCTGAACTGAATGTAGTGGGCCCCTTTCGCTTTGTGAGGCATCCCCTGCGATTGAGCCTTTGGATTCTGGCCATCGCTTTCAGCCTTGGATCTCGATCGTTCCCAGGACTGCTCATTAGCCTTGGTCTTTTGCCCTACCTTTATCATCTGGATATGCACCGCGAAGAACTCATACGCCGCAATCAGACCCTGGCGGCTTTTCGCTACGCTAAGTTTGTTCCGGCTTTGGTTCCAACGATTTTTCCCTATAAACAAGATAAAAGGGCTCAAACTCAAGCCTTTTCCTGGCGAATGGGATTATTCAGCATCGAACGCAGCATAAGGCGTCGACTGGGGCGCCTCGCTTTCGGCTGGGTTGTGATCGCACTTATCGCCAGAGACCTTCTGCCTGGAGTATCGGCCTGGATTGCAGCCGGTGTGTGGCTGGTATTTTTGATCATTCGGACGGTTATGCACCGGAAGACTGTGCTGGTCGTGTTCAACTAATTCCTTTTGGAATGAATGCCTTTCGCCTCATTTATTTTTACTTTATGATCGCCCGCCTTTGAGCCAGCCTGGCTAACCCCCTAATTCGCTTATAACTCAAAAGAATCTTGCCTATATCGTAAAGGCTTTTTGGTGTTCTTTGTTTTAGTTTCAAAAAGCCAAGTCGATAAGCCTGGAAAGCGCGTGAGGTAAGCCGTATGACGTCACAGCATTCCAGTAGTCCACAGCTCGATGAAGCCAACAAATTAATATTTGTGAAGGCTTATGAACACGCCGAACGCATGATCGAAGATCTCGTCAACAGCGAAGTCTATCGAAATGATCTGCTCCTGCATTTACGTCGCGTGGAACTCGCCACCAAGTTGGACAATCTCGCCCAACTGCGTAAGGTTTATGAGGAAGCTCTGAACAAAGAGCCCGAAAGCCTCACCTTTCGCATTGCGCTGATTTATGTCGAACAGCATGGTGAGTTTATCGAGAACAAAGAAGCCTTGATCCGATTGCAGGCACTGCTCCGAACAGTAGGTCCCCATCCTGCGATCTATTATGGTATTGGCTTCTGCATGGAAATCGAAGGTAATCTGGAACGCAGTCGAGTCAACTACGAACAGTGCATAAACCTAGACCCCAATTGGTATCCCGGATACTTCGGCCTGAGCCAGGTATGCTACCAAGCCCAAGACGATAAAAAGGGCGATCAGTATTTCTTCCTCTTTGAAGAGATGGCTCCCTATAACGTCTACGGAAATTTCGAGACGCATCGTCGCCTTTCCAATGAATTTGTTGATCGCAACGATTTTGATTCGGCAGAGATGGCCATTCAAACTCTTTCGGAATGGTGGATGGAAAATAAAGGTTTGTGCCCACCTGAAATCCAACTTTTTGAACGTCTTGCAACGGCAAAGGTTGCTGAACTTCGAGGCGATCAGACTCTGGCCGAGCAGCGCCGATCGCAGGCTCGGCTCGTGGCCCATCGAATACTTGAAGATGAGATCATGCCCGAAGGCGTACTCTATTTTTCAGCCAAAGTTCTGGAAGAGTTTTCAGAATTCAATACCTCGCTCGACATGTATCGGAAGATCCTAAAAGCCGAGACCGCCAGTCCAGAAGTGATACAAAAAATTGGTGGTCAGTTTCTGTCCATGGGCGAAATTGAATTAGCGCACAGACTGTTTAATGAAGCGTACCGCTCGCACCCCGACCAGCCCGAGATTCGGTTTTGTCTGCTCGTCTCTAAACTGCGACTCGCCAAGGTCAATGTTGAAGACTACTTGATCAACAAGGAACGCCTGAAAAAGTTGCTCGACAACCCAGCCGATAAGGTGGAACTCCTGAGCCTTCTGCATTCGTTAGTTGCTAAATTTCCTGAAGATGCCGATGTGCAAGGCCACATGGGTGAGGTCTATCTACGGCTCGGTAATAAGGATAAAGCAGCCAAAAACTTTCATCGCATGTTCGAACTGGATTCCTTCAGTCGTATTACAACCCTGAAGTATGCAGCTTTCATGATGCAGTTCGGCGATCCCGATCAGGCCAAAATAATTTTGAAAAACATTCAGCGCACAGACAACATGAGTGAAGAGGAACTCTGCGAACTCCATTGGCTCAATGCCAACTACGAGCATCGCAAAGGTCAATTCCAAAACAGTCTGGATCAATTGCATCAGGTTTTGCAAAGAGACCCCTGGAACATAGCTTATTTGGTACTGCAGGTGCGAAATCTATCGGAGTTAGCAGTTGGAAAAGTTGAATTTGATGTGACGGATAATACCTTACGAAAGCTCTCCGAGAGCGATGAATCCGAGCTGAACTGGCTGGAATATGATGCAAAGACTAAAGCACTTGTTGGCACCCGGCAGATCGAGTTGGTTTATGCTCGCGAAAAGCTGCGGTTTCTTTATGGCGATGGTCAGGATTTGGTACTGATGCGACTTGTGCAGGCAGCATCAGCCTTTGATGCACGCCAGGCCATCTATGACCTCTTAAAATTGCTCAATACCAACTTTGATAGCCCGGATATTTATTGGTCGCTGGGTGTACTGTTCAAGGAACTATGGCAGCTGGAAACAGCCAGTATGTGGTTTGATCAGATGCTCATGATTCCTGGACTCAAAGACAAGCAAAGAGCCAAAGCCTATCTGGAACAGGCTGACTGCTATATCTGGCGAAGTCAGCAGATTGATAAGGCCGTAGAGTATGCAAAGCTTGCTTTGGATCTGGGCCTCACCCACGACCGTCGTCCCCTGCGTGTTTTAGCCCATGGGCTGCTCAAGCTCGGCAAGGTCCGACAGGCCGAGGTTTACCTGGAAGATAATGAAGGCGACAAGGATCCTGAAGTCATTTATCTCCGGGGACTTGTGAAGTATCGCAATGGTGCTTTCCAACAGGCTAATGAAATTTGGAAACCTTTGCTTACGCACCGGACTGAAAACTTGCGTTTCCACAATATCAAGCAGGAGATCATGCGATATTATTTTGATAAAGAACCCTATCGCGGGATCAACTGATACGAACGAGCCAGGCCTTGCTTCCTGCAAGGCCTTATCCTAACTCCACACAATCTTCATGATTCGGAATCATCCCAAGAAAAAGCTCTCGCTGAGCGATTGCTGCTTGCAATGTTTTTAGTTGACATGAAATACGGGATGTGGAAAATGAAGCACGAGCATTACACATATCTAATAATTCTGATGCGGTTGAGCGTAAGAAGCCCAGCACCCTGAGGCATTCGCACCTCTGGACTGAGAGCTTTCGCCTAAAATCATCAGAGCGAGTCGCGACCAGTTTTTTTCTGGTTGTCAGGCGATCGGTATCTTTTATCTGAATTTCAGAAAGGATGGGGCATGCGTAAGTCAGTCGCCAATTCATGCAGTGTCTGTAGTGAGCAGCGTAAGAGCCGTCAGCGCGAGTTTAGCCCATCAGCCTGGTCTGCACTCACCGTTTGGGGTGAAGTGGCACAGAAGACTCATGGCCACCCTATCTGTGAAGGCTGCTATCGCGAACTACGCGATCTGCTGATTGAGCGAACCGACGAACTGGAACGCATGACACCGTCCGTACAGCCGGACTATGCAAACGTGCTAGAAATCCCTGGATTTATGGGCACTGAGATCCCAAGTGCTCAAATCGCCAGCTGATAAGAGGCCTAAGACCAGGCAAAATGTCCCCGGTCCTAGGCAAATATTATCTATATATTCCGATAGGTTAAGCTAAAGTTTCCCAACTGACCTCCGATACCATCCATGCGTGCCTTACGCAGGACAGTTCGCTGGAGGTTCGGATGGAAAAAAATACGAAAAGCGGTAAGACCCAGAATCCCGACACGGAATACCTGCAAGCCCTCCGGCTTTATTGGCAAAACGAAAAGGAAGGGGCTCTTTCTTTGGCAAGCGAAAAACTTGCGGAAGGGAAGTCCCAACAACCTCAGCTTTACTATCGACTCTGGATCGAGGCTCTCGCTGACGATAACGACGAAAGCAGCCTGCGGATACTCCAGCGTCACATTCAAAGAAACATCAATTACCAGCATCCAACATGGATCGGGCTCTATGCTTTGACGGGCCTCATTCATTATGAATTGGGTGAACTCGAAGCTGCACGAATCCTGCAGCGCAAGCTGGTTCGCCATTCCTCGGACGCTTACTGCCGGGAACTTTCCCTCGTCTTAGCTTTGGAAATTGCAGCGGAAGAGGAACTGCAGATAGCCAAAGTCATGATCAAACAGAGTTCGGACTATTTCATTCTTCGTCGAGCTGCCCTGGCTGCCATTCGACTGGATCAACCGAATCTTACGACAAAGATTTTGGATAGCATCCAAGATCGCATTGGTGACAGCCCCTTGAAATCCGAAGTCGGCTTTCACCAGCAGTTCAGTGGCCGCCAGTATCGCAAAGCCTGGCAGTATGCTAGAAATCTGCGCGATGCCTATCCCTTGAATAGTCAGTATCAATTCTTCTATGCCTATACTTCTTACATGATCGATCGCAATCGAACGGCGCTGGAGGAGTTTATCAAACTCAATCGCCGCAGCCACGAAGAAGATCCGGATGTTTTAAGCATGATCGGCGCCACACTTTTAAAAGGTGGTCGTCAGCCTCTTTCTCCGAAATTGAAAAAGCGCAGTGAATATTATTTGGAAAAAGCTCGTCTACGCCTAAAATCTCAAGGACTCCCCACAGATTACCCTCAGGAGTTACTCTTGCGCTTACATGATGAAGTAGAAATACCAGCATCCGGAAAACATTGGATCGTCAAACTCTCACCCAAACAATGCTATGATCTTTACGACAAACCCGAGCATCGCATCGAATATCTGCATAGGGCCATGGGTCCCTATGTAAAAACTGGCGACACCTGTATGTTTATTTCGGAAAGCCGCCTCGCTGATGCTGATTCGGTAGGGATTTGGCGACTGATGGCAATCTACAAGGCCATCACGGATCCTGAGTGGCATCCCACTCATCGTTGGCAAACTATTCTGAAGCTGCAGATGCGGATGGAAGTCTCGATCCCGCTGGAAATTGAGGGCAATCATAAGTCCCATAAGCCGAATAGCGGTCCCCATCGCTATGGACTCTATGAAATTGATGATTCGGCCTTGGTTTGGATTGAAGATAGTGTTCGAAGCTTCACTCTGGATGACCAGTCCTTTGCCCAAGTTTTTGCCGAGCTGAAATTAGCTCGCTCCGTATAAGGAAGTTTTATGAGACTCCTTTTTCTCCTATGCATGTTGGTGCTTGGTTTTACCAGGCCGCTCGAGGCGAATGATGATCCTGGGACTATTTCCCAAGGGGAACGCATTGAACTGAGTGAGTTGGGATTCAGCATTGCTCCACCGGCTGGTTGGATGGTCAAACGCAATTCGTTTGGATCGACCTTGCTCTTCGAAGCACCAAAAGTGCCCAATCAGCTGTACCAGGCAACCATACAAGTCATGGTCTTTGGCAATCCTCGTTACATCGACAATGCCACGATGAAAGAGTTTGGCGAGCTTATTGTTGAAAAATTTGGAGCTTTATCCAACCGCGTATCGGGATACCATCTGCGTGACACCAGTTTCTTGCAGATGGAGACGGGTGATCAGGCGATTCTGTACTACACAGAATTTCAGTACGATAACGTCCCCATCATGCAGATGCATATCCTGATCAGTTCGGCGACCAATCACTTCCTCATGAGTTATACCGACCTCTCCAAATCGTTTGAGGATGAAAACTCACCGGCATTAACCACAGCCTATAAGTCTATGCATTCGGCTCAATTGAGCACCAAACCAGTCTGGCCCTTCCTCAATTATGTGATTGTCGCCGGGGTTGTGGTATTTTTTATTCTCGTCTGGTTTATCATTCGCATGATCCGTTCACGCAGCATGTCCAATTTAGGTCAACGCCTCGAGGACGAAGAGAGTAAAGAGCATCAGGCCGATGAGGAATCTCATTACTACAGTCGTCACACTTCTGTCACGGGCGTGGAACATACGGGGAGTTTGGACGATGACTGGAGTACACCCAAGTCGAATGTAAAATCGGCGGTTCCGCAAAAGGTGGTCAAGAGTCCTGCTAAAGCCAAGCAAGAGACTGATTTTGATGATGACGATGAGCTGGAGGTGTCGGAAGTCGTGCCGATTTCCACCTTCGATAAATCTCTGCACCCTGGACGAAAAATTAAAAAAGAAAGTGCTGTAACTCCGGCTTCACGCTCACGCAATCCTTCCGGACCGATCGTGGAAGTGCCCGCAGCCGCTGCCATACCGCAGAAGCAAGCCCATGTGCCGCCGAGTCCTGTGATGCAAGCTCCCGCTGTTCCGGAGCCTATACAGGCTAACGCCGCCACTCCTATGCCACCACCCCCTCAGCAGCAGGCTGCGCAGAATACAATACCCATTCCGCCTTCGAGTGCGCCGTTCCCGAATCAAGCAGTCAACAATCAGGTACCCCAGGTTCCTGTCATGCAAAATGCGACGGTCAAAGCTTCCGCTCAGCAGCCCAATAGTGAGCATGCACCCAGCATCCAAGTTTCGACGCCCGTGATGGTCCCTGCGGCTCCTGAAGTTGCAGCCGAGTCCATGGCTTCGGCTATGCCTGAGGAACTGGAGTCGATTCATAGCAAACCCATAACTTCCCCGAGCCGCTCGAGCCAATCGATGGCCACGGAGCGCAGTCAGGCGCCTTCTCCACTGCGAAATCAGTCGGCAATGAACGATCCTCATGACGATTACACTCCAGACATGACGGAAGAAGCCCGGCTTTCGGAGATCCTGCCCAAGGCCGGTACGATTGAAAAAAGCCGTCCCAAACGCAAGGGTCTCTTTTGGAGAAAGAAAGAGGACGATCATGATGATAGCTTCCATAGCGCCGTAAAATGCTTTTTCAGCGGCAGCTTTTTTACCATGCTTCATCATGCTGTTGATGAACTTGGTGACGACTTCATCTTTAAAAACGGGATCAGGAAGAACCTGCCGTTTTACTGCGGTGTGGCGACGTGCCATACTTCTTCACTCCAATGCTTGAGCAGCTTGATGCGGTTAATTAGGCTTTTGGTCTTTTCGCGCCGTACTTCGAGCGAGCTTGACGACGAGCGTTCACGCCCGAGCAGTCAAGGC
>JBGSRE010000128.1:0-9074 GCA_041737755.1 Oligoflexus sp. | reverse complement strand
GCATAGTATTCTCTCAAGGTAGGATTGTCGTACTGTGCATTCCGTCGACCGAAGGAATCTCCATAGATAAATCCCAAAATCAGACCCAAAAAACTAAGACAGATAAAGAGGAGTGTCATAAAACCTATCGAAATCCATGATTTCTTCGGTTTCTCGGCCATGGTGTTACCGCTAACGACAGGTTTTTCCTGAGGAGCTTGAAAAATCGGGGGTTCCCGGTCCATCATGGCGAATATTCTCCAGTGATCGTTAATGCCTAAAACAGGAGCAGTGATCGCATGGGCAAAATTAGTAAGATTTGTCGCAACAAGATATCAGTCAAGTTCTGATTAACCGAATCCGGAACAAATGAAAAGTAGATTCCGCTGCGAAAGAGGATACCGAACTATTCGGTATTTTATAATTTTTGTTATTTTCCACAGGATTTATAGGGTGTCACCGAAAGGATGCATACGCTGCTTAAATCAACGAGTATGGTGACGAAGGAACACAGAACACGCACCCGAAGCATTCGCTCTGAAAATTAAGAAAGTCGGAAAGGTGCTTCTGAAATAACTCCAAAACCTAAACTTGATCCGTTGCTAGAGCTGACCCGGGACTCGCTTTGAATCGTTTTTCAGAATGGGATTGGCAGATTATTTTGCGGACTTTCGGCGGGCTAAACGCGGACTTTTTTTGCCCTTTTTATCAAACCAAGGCAAGGCCATCGCATACTGAGTGGCTTTTGAAGGGTTTTTTGCCTGCAGTTCCAGATTCGATAGCAGCATTGCCGGAGCTACCGTTGATACGGGAATCGTGCCAGATTCCGCACCACAAAAACCATTATCAACAACAAGCTCCCGTCCAACTCCCATGATATGGTTTAAGCTACTCAGAGGTGTGCCGACAAAGTCCACTCCACGAACATAGCGCTCGCGACCATTGGGAAAGACTTTCACAGCGACAGCGATCTGCCCCAGAAAAGCCTGGAAATTATAGGCTTCCGTTTCAGTTTCACCACCTTCGACATCCAACAGGATCATGCCAAAGGGTAATTTACGACGTTTGAGTTCGGTTATGAGCATACTCTTCAAATCATCCCAACTGTGATCACTATGGCTCTGAACCACGAGGTTGGCCATCCGGCTGATAGGACGTTCATCTCCATGATTACGAGCATGGCCATTGGACTGATGACCTTTTTTAGTAAGGGGACTGCGAGTGGTTAAAAAACCTTTTAAAATTCCGCGGTCCACCAAGAGAGCACGACCTGCAGGCGCCCCTTCATCGTCAAAAGGATAATGCGCGATCAAACTCTTCGAACCAACGGCACATAGCGAAGGATCATCAAACATTGTCAGATCTTCATGCATGATTCGCTGATCGATTTTATCTTTAAACGTTCGACCTTCACTCTCAGAAAGGAGGCGGCTGCCCTCGAGGCGGTGGCCGAGAACTTCATGCAGAAACAGTCCGGCAGCTTTAGGCGCCAAGAGTACCGGCCCAGCGAACGAGGTCATCTCATCGCCTGAAGCCACTTCCTGAAACTGGAGGATTTTGTCTTCAATCGTATCTATAAAGTCATTCAAGCTCGGCAACTCTTCGAAGCGCGCAACATGGCGAACGAGGCTATAATCCTGATCCAAGTCTTTCGTATGAAACCAGAAATAGGCGCTCAAGCTAAACAATGGCTCCTGCCAAACTCGTTGCACGCCCTCCGAACTGACAAAGATTTTAGTCACCAGTTCAGCGTTAAATTCAACATAGGAATTTTTTATTTCAGGATATTTTTTAAAGACTAAGCTGGCTTTTTTCACATAATCTCGCCAGAGATCTTGATCTACTTTAAAAGGATACAGAGTCTGAAAACTCTGTTCTTGACCCAGTTTTTGAAAGGAGGGAAGACTGCGGTTTTGATCCAGATAACTGACATCCCGAGATTTCTTGCCGTGAAACTTGCTCACAGCATCCCGGAATTTCGCATCAGTCAGACGCCATAGACTGAAGCGAAAGCTATCCAAATCATTTTCGATCGGCAGTTCGGTGATTTCAAATCCAGCTTCGTTTTCTTCCGTACTATCACTTAACCCACCTTTGCTGGTGTTATCATATCGATAGCTGCCAACCCTCACGTCAGCATAACAGAGACGTTTGTGCTCAAGCTTGTCCTCAAAAAGCGAGCCATATCGAGCCCAGACCGTGCAGGTCTCAAGATCACGAACAAGATAACTCATATAATAGGGACGAGGATGTCGCGGGGCGCGCAGCTGATCCATGGAACGTTTCAATTCCACTTCCATGGCTTGAACTAGTTTTTGGGCTTCAGTACGCATCATTTTGGTACACTCCCATCAAGGAGTTGGTGGACAAGGTATTCGTTTCTACCCGAGGGGGCCCTCACTCGCAAGTTCTCTTTGCGCGCCATTTTGATTTATTAAAAGGGGTTAGTCGAGATAGGCCGAAGCAGCCCGCCCAGAAGAACCTGAGCAGGACTTTGGAAGGTCTTTCGGGATTAAATCTTCTGCTGAATCTTAACTCGAATACCCGTGCTGCCAAAATTCACATGCTCAACTATACCGACTAGATCGCCCGGTTGATCGGGACCTCCAAAACCATCCTTATCCAGCCGTACCTTCACCCGCATAATCCTAGGCGAGGCCGAGTTTTCGCGCATGATCTGCAGTTTTTCTTTAGTCAGAGAGAAGACAATCGGTAGGGTCAGATCACTCTTAAGATATTCCTTAGTGGCCCCATAAGGCATGGGCATTGGTGACTCTTCGTCAAATAAGGTGATAAACATGGTTTCAATACCTTGGGCATCGGCCATAAATTCGGCCGGAACTTCCACATCACCCGACACATAAATAGGCGACTTCTCTCCGGTATTAAGAGCCACGCTGATAGCAATGACAGCTACGAGACCCACGATTAACATACCGATCAGGGTAATACGCTTCATTCCGTTCTCCCTCAATTTTATCTAGCGATCCTTTGCCCTTGCTCTGATTTCACGCCGAGAAAAGGCTAAAGGATCTTATCATACATGGAAAAATTCGCGCTAACCAGTTGTTTTTCTTTCTCTTTTAGATTTCAAACACAAACATGTCAATTTGATATTGACAGCCAACGGAGAACCTGGTAGATAGTTATCAACGTCGAACTGGCGTTGCGAAATTGACCTGCTGCTGCTGTTGTTGTTGCTGTTTCTTATTGAGGTGGACTATGAAACTGTTGAACTTGCCGTTATCCTTAGCTTTAATGACCTTCCTGAGCCTTTCTACCGCGTGTAACAGCGCGAAATTCACTGGAAAAAGTGGCGTAAGCACAGATGTACCAACTTCGTCGGCACCGGTGGAGACACCCACGGGCACAGAGACTCCAGGGATCCCGCCGATGGCCGGAGCTCCAGGCTCTGAGACTCCCAGCACCCAGAATCCGACTAACCCAGGAACCCCAGGAACCCCAGGAACCCCGAATGTTCCGGCCACACCTGGAACTCCCGGCAACCCAACAATTCCAGGAAACCCCGGCAATCCAGGTGGCCCAGGCACGATTGATCCAGATTGTGCTTCGAAAGGCAGCTGCTCGCTTCCCTGTGACCCAAGCAAGACTCAGTGTATTCCTGCTCCCCAAGATGAGTGCACCACTTACGGAATCAACTGTCCTGGCCAGGATGATGATGATCCTACTCAGAATGATGACCCTAGCCAAAACTAAGCTCAATTCGTAAGTCTAAATCCGGCATAAAGTGCAAAACACTGCGCTGATTCAGAGTTACGAGCTTCTTACAGAGGGCGCCTCAGGACCAAAACCTCAGGGCGCCCTTTTTACATAATGGCAAGCCAATTTAGCTTGACAGAATGAAATATTGTGCTAGAAGTACGACACGCCTCAAGGGCGTCTCTACCAAGATTCCAATCACTCTCGATCTTATGAGGTTCATTTATGCAGAAGCCACTGATCCAAGTCATTTTACTGAGCTTGCTCGTGCTGAACACAGCCTGCGGTAACGCCAAGTTTTCAGGCTCTGGTTCCAAAAAGAAGGACAATAAAAACTCTGAACAGGTAGTCATCAATCCACCAACTCCTGCTCCCGCCTGTAAACCAGGCGAGACCTGTGTTGTGGTCGACCCAAACACCTGTAAGGCCGGTGAACAGGATTGTCCGACCCTACCTCCCGACGCCTGCAAAGTGGGTGAAAAAGATTGCCCCATCAAGCCACCTGTTGATGATTGCAAAGCTAACCCAGACAAGTGTACGAATCCCAACCCAGGTGAGAATCCAGGCCAAAATCCAGGCCAAAATCCAGGTGATGACCCCGGCCAAAACAAAGACCCACATCAAGGCAAGTAATGACCAAGCCTCCCAACGGGAGGCTTTTTTTTATCTTCTGAGCTCTGTTCAACAAAATATACTGTCGATAAAGAAGGCCCTATCAACCCGATATGATGCCGTTAATTCACGCCTAGTAGACCCGCCTCAAGACTCCTAAGCTCAGGCCGATCTTTATTAGGTCAAAGCTATAATCGAATAGGTGGCTCGATGAAATCCAAGCGGTATACTATTTCGAAAGAAACACGAGCACGCTGCCGGATTTTCAAAGTATCCGATTTGGATATAAAAAAATTCCAGAGTGTCAGTCTCGAACTTTTTCATTATCTGCTAGAAGTCAAGAGCGTTGATTTCACAATCTACTTTCGCGTCGATGACGAGATGATTGAGTTCATCGATTCTAGAAGCTTTTCACATACCCTTATCAGGCAAATTATTGCGGCCCGAAATCGCGAGTATCTCAACATCGATATTTGTGTGGAACTTAAGGATTTTGCCAAGTTTGAGATGCTTGTCAACGATGTGCGCGAGAAGAAAATCACGGAATTGATCCGGCGCGACCCTCTGCTGGATGCGCGAACGATTCGATCTTTCGTTAATTTAAGCCGAGCGAGTCAAATGATTGTGCGAGGGGGGCTCAACGCCAAGCTCGCGGACAAGGCTCGCGAGGCCGCCGGCATGTTAGTTAATAATCTGATGGAATGCGAAGTTGCTGTTGGCACCCTGAGTCGCATGATTCATGCCGATCCTACGCTTTATGACCATAGTGCGTCCGTCGCTATGCTCTCTGGAATCATCAGTCGCACGATGCTGGGAAGGACTAAAGAAGAGTCGGCCTTGATAACCCAAGGAGGGCTCTATCACGATGTGGGAAAAACCTGTGTTCCCCATTCTCTGCTGAATAAGCCAGGACGTTTTACTGCTGAAGAATTCGAGATGATGAAGGCCCATACCACATTAGGCTATGAAGAAATTATCAGAGCCATTGATCATGGCACGGTCATCGACAGCAGGGTAGCTCGCATTGCTTTGGAGCATCATGAAAAATTCGATGGACGAGGATATCCTGAAGGTCGAAGTGGACGTTCTGAAGAGCAAGAGAAAGGCATCCATCTTTATACGCGCGTTGTATCCATCGCTGATGTTTACTCTGCACTCTTGATGAAACGAGTCTACAAGGAAGCCTACGATGCCACCGAAGCCCTCAGCATCATGCAAAGTTCAGCCAGTGATTATGATCCCATCATCTTTGCCAACTTCGAAAAAAACATTCAGAAATCCATGCTGTATTTTGATGCCATGAATAAAAAGGATACTGGAAAAATCATTATGGTCGATCCCGGATTTGGGACTCGTATTCGTAAAACTGGAGCTTAATCAATCGGATCAATTGCATTCTGGGCAAGAACCTTTGGGCTTATTACAGACAGGACAGATGACGATCACTTGCTCAAGCAGAGACTGCGAACCCAGAGAACCTGGATCCGCTTTTTTCCCTAAATTCTTCGACTTCATCACTTTTCTAACAGCGAAATAAATGATTGTCACAGCGAGGAGGGGAACAAAAAACTTCCAGCCTAAAATGAGAACACGGACACCACCCCTGACTAAAAACAGGAGAACAACGGCTAGGATAATGCCTTTGAGCAGGATACTCTTCAAAGCTGATCATCCGCTCCTTGGGGAAGCTTTGGTCGGCTGAACCAAGCCAAAGCGAAAGAAATCAGCAGCATTGCGCCCCCAAAGATCCAACCGATAATCCATAGGCGACCTCGGCCTTCTGGTATTCCCTGAACCTCAAACTTGTAGGTTTTGCCTAGTTCACCATTGGTCAAGGTATAGGTATCGTAGCGTCGTCCCGAAAAATCGACGTCCTTTTTTATCTCCAGATTGTCGCCAGAAACTGTGAAGAGGCCTTCGAAAACAAACAGACCGACCGAATCAAAAGGCGTTGTCGCTTTCAGTGTGATCGGTCCTTCGCCCATGCTCGCCGGAAGTTTAAAGCCAATATTAAGCAGATTGTCACCAGGTTCAAAAACCTTATCAATCGTTAGACCGCCGTCAGCACCCAGCTTAAGCTCCCCTGGTCCCAAAATATCCTGGCCCTGAAAATCGATCATTTCGGCGGGCAACATCACCGGAAAACTGAAGCGCTCCGGTTGGCTTCCGGTGTTTTGCACCATAAACAGATAGCTACCCCATATAGAATCCAAGCCCGGATAGAGGATATAAATCTGCCGACCCGTGACCTGGACAGCCGACGAAGCGGTTTGGCCGATTAAAACGGCACCCAAAAACATCATTGCCGCGATCATTTTTTTCAAGTTAAGCATCTTTGGATCCCTTTCCATCGCCTCTCGCAGCGGCCTGTTCCTTGGCCAAACTCTGCAAAAAATCCAAACGGCGGGCGGCATCGATGTAACGATTGCTCAGATACTGCCGACGCTGTTCCCAAGCCATTTTGGAAATTCGTTTTTCTTCGAAGGCTCGCTCGTCTTCCAAGAATCGCTTCAGGATGGATTCCTTCACCGTTTCCAAACCGTCTAATGAATTCATGGAGGCTGCAGCCTGCAGATGCCCCCCTTTGCCAACAAAAAATGGCGATAAAATGATAAGAGCAGAAAGTGTTGCCACACTGATTGCAAAGACGATCATCATTTCTTGCTCTCCTTCATGGCCAGGAGCCGATCATGCATTTCTTTTACCAGGGCTTCCGAACTGCGAACGCCATGCACATTAAACTGTGTTCTGCGACGCCAAACAAGCAGCCAGATCAAAATAGGACCTAAGCATAAAATAGCGATGGGAATAATCCAGGCCAGGATATTGAAACCTTCCTTGGGCGGCTCGCGCAGAATCCATGGACCGTAGCGTTCGACAAAATATTTGATGATTTCTTTTTTGGATTTTCCCAGCTTCATTTGCTCATGAACCTGATCCTTGATCTGCACAGAAAAGCTGGCATCAGACTCCAGGATGCTCAAACCCGTGCAGGTCGGACAGCGCAGATCCTTGGCAATCTCGCGAAAATCAAAATCGTTATCTTTATCGGATCCTAAGAGTCCTTTTATGCCTTTGTCCGAATCATTAGGAACCGGAGTAGGCGAAGGCGTTGGACTCGAAGGTTTAGGCTGGGCAGGCACTGCTTGATCCTGAGCGGTGGCCACGGGCCCTGCTAGCATCGCCATCATGATCAGGCTTGTCAAACAAGCGAGGAATAGTCTCATGAATTGACCTCCCAGGCACCAGCCACGACGTCCCGACTCCGGTTGCCTCGATATTTATCAAAAAGGGCGATTAAACCACCCAAGACCATGAGCACCACCGCGGCCCAAACAAAACGTACGGTTGGATTGATGTTGACTTGGAAGGTCACACGCTTGCCATCAACTTTGTCGAAATCAACCAGCACCACATAGATATCATGCCAGATATTGCCCGTGATCGCGATTTCATTGAAAACTTGATCTTTGGTTGGATACTTACTCTGTGCTGGATGAGCATCTTCGATCATATAATTGTCTCTCTCGCGGAAGATCTTAAGATGAGCCGCATAGAGCGTGGCATTTTTATCCTGCTTAACCTGAATGCCCTCTTCGCCAAACTCAAAACGGTAGCCGAAGTACGAGAAATTCTCTCCCGCACGAACCGTTACCCGTTCTTCCAATCCGCGATAATTGCCCAAAAATCCGATGATAGCGATCATCATACCGATATGCGCAACCCAAGCACCAAAGTAAGCTAGGCTTCGGGTGAAGAAGATGCCGTATTTGAAACGAACATCCCTGAGCTTGACATAAAGATCACCCATCAAACAGCCAATCGCCCAGGAACTGAGATAAAGTCCGACCAGCTGCGCAATGAGTGAACTGGTTTTCTTGGTCGCCATGACATCGCCCATGTAAATCAAAAAGCAAGTGAGCGGAATGGCAAAGATAATCGAACCAAGAATAATCTGCTTACCGTAGGGCATTTTATCGGACTGAAAGCGCATGAGTTGGCCAACCGCTATCCCAATGATCACCCCTAATCCCACCCAGGGTGCAAACATATTGAAATAGGGTGCCTGAATCGAAATACGCTGGCCGGTTATTGATTCTGAAACGATGGGGAACATGGTTCCAATAAAAATAATGGCGGCAAACGAAAGAAGGAGAAACTGAGTCATGACTAACGCTGATTCTTTGGACACACCCCAAACTTTTTCGGTATCCGAGGGCAGTACGGAAGGAGCGCGGAAGGCATAGATGGCCGAACAAATAACCACAAATCCAGCCAGCATAGAGAGATAGTTAGGTCCGATAGGCGATTCAGCAAAGGAGTGGACAGACGACACAACTCCGGATCGGGTGAGAAACGTTCCCACATAGGTCATAAAGAAAGCTGCGATCGCCAACACAATGCTCAGTCGTTTCAAATGACCAAGTTTTTCCTGAACTAACAGCGAATGCAAAAGAGCCGTGGCGAGTAACCAAGGTAGGAAGCTGGAGTTTTCCACTGGATCCCACGCCCAGTATCCAGCCCAACCGAGTTCCACATAGGCCCAGCGGCCACCCAGAGTAATGGCTGCGGTTAGAAAACAAAATGCCACCAAAGTCCAGCGTCGCGTGGTTTTCAACCAACCTTCGGTGATATCACCATAGCAAAGCGCGGCCATGGCATAAGCAAAAGGTACCGCCAGCGCGGTGTAACCTAAAAACAAGAGGGGCGGATGGATTGCCATGTAGAAGTTCTGCAGCAGCTCATTCATGCCACGGCCATTG
>JBGSRE010000080.1:0-8901 GCA_041737755.1 Oligoflexus sp. | reverse complement strand
GCAATTCCAGACCGTCTTCCCAGTTGGGAATAGCCTCATCCCGAATCTGGATGATTCGAAGATCGGTGCGCGGCACGACCGGCCCAACGCAGATGCCTTGGCCCTGCTCGGTCTTTTGACACGTTTCGCCGAGGATCATATGACTTTCGGCAATCGCCACAGGCAAGGATTCGGTGGCTCCGTAGGGAGTATAAAGCTGGCATTCATCATCAACCATCTTACGAAATTGGGCGATCACACTCGCTGGGACAGGAGCACCGGCGGAAATAACCCGCCTCAGCGAAGGAAAATGCCAGTTTCGTTGCACACCATACTGAGCCACCGTTTTCACCAGTGCTGGTGAACCAAACATATTGCTGACACCAAAATTACGGATAGCTTCGGCGATTTTTTCGGGATCGACTTGAGCTGGGCGCGTGAAATCCATTTGCGGAATAATAGCTGTCATGCCGAGCGCCGGAGCAAACAGGGCAAATAACGGAAAAGTGCAAAGATCGCGTTCGCCGACTTGAATACCCAGCGTATCTTTCAAAAGTTGGACTTGGGCCAGGAAGTTTCCATGGGTGTACATCGCACCCTTGGGAGCACCGGTACTGCCGGATGTGAAAAGGATGGCAGCGAGCTCGTGCTGCTGAGCCGCAACCAATGGAATATCGGCCGATTGCGTCCCAGCCTGCTCGATATCGTTCCAGCTGATTGTGCCCGGGAAAGCTCTTGGGCCAATCGACACTTTCTTTTTCCAGCCCCCGCCATGCCAACGGAAAAGCACGCGAGCCATATGCGCCGCTGGAATGCCGACAAAGGCTTCGGCTTGAGATTCGGCCAGACAGCGCCGCATGTTGCGGAGACCGATACCAGGATCGATCAGGATCGGCACAGCCTTGGCTTTGAAGAGAGCAAAGGTGGTAATAAAAAATTCCAAGGAGGGTTTGACCAAAAACGCTGTGCGCATGCCCTGACCGATACCGAGTGCGAGCAAGCCGCGGGCCATTCGATTGCTGGCTTCTTCCAGCTGAGCATAGCTCAGTCGCGTATAGGCCACCCGACCAGAAGAGTCCCGTCCTTCTGGGAAGATCACGGCTTCCTGAAAGGGATGGGCTTCGGCCATCTGAGTGAGGGTATGGGCGATATTGAAGTCCATGGAAAACCCTTCAGGCAAGGCGATCAAATAGGATGGCGCTTGAGAAAATCTCGCATCAAGGTGAAGGCTTCATCGCCGAGATCTTCCAGTATGTAATGACCAGCATCAGCATAGCTATGGTACTCGGCCTGTGGCAGCCTCTGGCGCCATTCGGCGAGGAAATGCTTGTCAAAAACGAAATCTCGTTCACCCCAAATTATTTGGAATGGCAGTTGCTTCAGCTCGTCTAAATGCTGGCTGGTGAATTCGACCAGTTTCCAGGAAGGGTGCTTGTGATTCAGCGGAATATCCTGCACAAAGCGATGGACAGCAATACGCTGACGCCAGGTATTATAAGGCAAGCGATACAGCAGACGAAGGCGTTTCGGCAGGCGATACCGCTGGCAGCAGATCCAGCTGGCAAAAAAAGCGAAAGCATTGAATCCACGGATGAGCAAGGCACCTAAAAGTGGAATGCGGCTCATGATCAGAGCGAGGGGGAAACTCTTGCTTTGTGGTAAGGGAAAGCCCGAACTGTTCATCAGGATCACGCGTTTGACCAGCTGCGGATTACGAGCGGCAAAAGCCAGTCCGATCATTCCACCCCAGTCATGCAAAACAAGGGTGATGTCTTTCAATTGCAGCTGCTCAACGAGAGTTTCAATATCTCGCACCCGCTGTTCCAGCCGATAGCTATAATGGGCATCGTCGGGCTTGTCCGAAAAACCGCAACCGATATGATCCGGCACCACCAGCCGGTATTGTCCACGAAATTGCTTGATCAGATTGCGATAATAAAAGGACCAGGTGGGATTGCCATGCAAAGCCAGCAGCACCTCACCCTTGCCTTCGTCGAGATAATGCATCTGCTGCTCGCTGACGCGAGTGAAGTGGCTTTGAAAGGGATAATACTGCTGCAAGAGATCCGTACTAGCTACCATTCGAGCCCCAGCATGAGACAGTTCAAGCCGCTGCCGATACCGAGCCAGCCGACTTGATCTTTGGGTAAAAGAAAACCTTTTTCATCAGCCATAGCCGCTGTGAGAGGCAAAGAAACCGTCCCCATATTGCCCAGCAGGGGAAAGGTTGCGAAGTCTTTATTTTCTGCAATACCGAGGGCATTTAGCACTGATTTGCGATGGGTTTGTCCCACCTGATGCGCAATCACTTTATCAACCCGCTCGTTGCCCCAGCCGAGTTCCAAGAGCAGTGCCTGCCAGGTTTTGAGGCCCAGGGTAACACCATGCTTCATGACGCTGATCGCATCGGTGATCATGAACTGTTCGAAGACGGTCTGTCGCAAGCGCTTCACACCCCAGCGGCAAAGTTCGTGATACTGATTATCATTGCGCATAACGCCACCGAGCAGCCGATGCGAACGGCCTAAAGTCGGATCGGAACTGAGCACCACCGCCGCCGCACCCGAACCACCGGTGAAGGTGGCGATGCTATCCCTGAAATGCGGTAGATCCGGATCTTGCAAGAGTCGCTGCAAACTATCTTCGTTGACTTCTCGAGCCGATTCGCAGGACACGACAAGGCCGATTTTGGCTTGACCGAGTTCGATCCGGTTGGCAATGTCGATCATGCCGTTCATAATGCCAAGACAGGCGTTACTGATATCATAGACCGCCGCGTCGGCCTTTAGTCCCAGTTCACTGGCCACACGACAGGCGGTCGCAGGCTCGAAATAATCGCGACAGACGCCAGCGTATATCAGCACATCCACATCGCTGCCTTGAAGACCTAAGCCGTCCAAAGCTTTTTGCGCGGCAAGGATGGCTCCATCGGAAACTTTAAATTGGCGAGGCCACCATCGTCTTTCCTTGATACCAGTGATCGCCTCCAGCTGTCCGATGGGAAGTTTGATCGCCTGGTAAACGGGACGGATGGCTTCTTCGAGGGCGCGCGTAGAAACGATCTCTTGCGGGAGCTCGTAGCCTATCGCATTGACGAAAACCTTCTGATATCGCATCGACAACCTGGAACCTGGAGCAAAGCTCAGTTTATAAAATGCTCGAGCGGCCGAAGACTTTGCAAGCAAAGCCGATCGGACCCAAGCTTGCGGGGGATGGTAGCAAGGCATCTCGCCTGAAGGCTAGCTTAAAAAACGTGGCTGATTGACATGATGAGACGACTTGCACCCAGGGGGACTACTTGAGAAATCCAGCTCGCAGCCCGGCAAGGGAGCCCCGTTTTGGTCGTAAATGAACTCCATAAGCATTTGTAATAAATGACTAAAAAACATATTCGTGGGTATTATTCAAGTCGTTCCCAAGATCGCCGAACGGAGACTATTCGTCTGCTTTTAAGTTCTCTTGGGTGAGGATTATGCCGTGTCTCTGAATAGAATCAGCAGCAAATTAGCGATAGTCGGCCTTTCTTTCACACTTCCCATTGCCACCATGCTTTCCCTGATGATTGCGGATAAGCAAAAGGACATCACCTTTTCCTACTTGGAAACCCTTGGGAATGCTTACCAAAAGCCGCTCGAAGGGGTTATGGAAAGCCTGAGCACCCATCGGCTTCTGGTGCAGCGGGCGAATTTCGGCGACGCCGAATCTGAGAAGCAATTGGCGGCGATTCGCCAGACGATCGAGTCGCGTTTGCAGATACTCAATGAGGTTGATAAAAAAATTGGCGCAGACCTGCAATTTACCGCAGAGGGATTAGGCAAAAGAAGTCGCGAGCAATTCACAGCCGAAAAACTCACGACCGAGCTGCAGAAGTTCATCAGTCAAGATACCAAGCAGATTCAGATGGCCGACTACAGCCGATTCTTTAGCCATATCAGGACCATGATTACGCATTCAGGTGATACGTCCAATCTGATTCTCGACCCTGATTTGGATTCCTACTATCTGATGGATGTGTCGCTCTTAGCTCTACCGCAAATTCAAGATCGTTTGCAGGATATGGCAGTATTTGTCGAAAATATTCATGACAGCGGCGTCATCACCGATCAGCAGAGAATTCAGGCCAGCGTTTACGCGGCCTTTTTGCGCGAAGCAGACCTTGATCGGATCATTTTGAGTTCCCAGACTGCTTTGAATGAAGATCAGAATTTCTTTGGCCTGAGCGATTCCTTGCAAAAGACTCTGCCGCTAGGGATGCAGCTTCTGAAACAAAATGTGGAGCCGATCATTGCCAGCCTGACCCGCTTGGCGCAAGCCGAAAGCCCCAAGCAGCTCAATCGGACCGAATTCCGTCAAGCCATTGATCTAGCCTTAGTCAATGTTTACAGCTATCACGCGCTTAGCTTTGTTGAGCTCAATCGTCTGCTTGACGTTCGCATTGACGATATCAAAGCTAATAAGCTGCAGGCCATTCTTTGGACCACCGTCTCGCTGATCTTTTCCTTTCTGCTGTTTTTGGTGATTGCCACCAGCATCATTCGCCGCGTGGGCAAGATCAGCCAGGCTACTCGTTTGATCGCCGATGGTAATCTGACGGCACGAGTGGGCATCCAGGGCGGAGATGAGCTGGGTCAGTTGGCTCGTTCCTTTGACCAGATGACCGATAACGTCGAGCATTTGACTCAGGAAATCGCTCGTAAAAATGCCGATCTGCAGGACGTGAACCAAAATCTGGAAGCAATCGTGGCCGAACGCACGAAGACGATCAATACCATCCTGGATAACGTCAAATTCGGCTTTTTGCTGATCGATCGTGATCTGAAAATGCGCGAAGGTTTCAGCAAGAGTTGCAACGAACTTTTACACCATAGCGTGAAACTGCAGTCCGGGCAGACTTTTCGGGAGATTTTTCAACTGCAGAATCACCGCAACGTAGCTCTTTATGAGGCCTTTATTGAGCAGGCCTTTGAAGATTTTCTGCCGGAAGAGATGACCCTTCGGCAAGTTCCCAATCGTCTGAGAATCGGGGAGCGCATGCTTTCCCTGCAAGTGACGGCCGTGCGTTCGGCGCAAGTCGTGGAGAGTCTTTTGTTCACGATTACCGATGCTACCAATCTGGAAAAGGCGGAACGAGAAAATTCCCGGCACAAGGTTTTAGTCCGCCTCCTGCGAGAAATGGACTCCTTCCGCAACTACATGGAAGAGATCAAAACGCGCCTCACCTTGTCGCGTAAGTTGGTGCAGGCCGGTGAACAGCATAAAGTGCGAGGCGAGCTGCACACCATCAAAGGCAACACGGCTGCCTTTGACCTGCTGGATATCGCCAAGCTCGTTCATGACATCGAAGATATGGCAGAAATTGATCTGGCCGCGATCGAGCGAATCGAAAAGGAATTTGAACTGTTTCTGGAAGAGAACTTTGAGATTCTGCAGATGAGTTTCAACGGGGAAGCTCAGGATAGCAATACTTTGCAAATCGAACAGAAGCATTTGGACGATATCGTTGGCCGCATGAAGAAAACCAAATCCAATGATGAGGTTCTATCCACCTTTCATGATTGGGTGGCAGGCATGCGGTATAAACAGGCTCGGGTGCTGATTGGGGCATTGCCAGAATATGGCGAACGACTGGCGGCGCGGTTTGAGAAGGCGATTCACATTCGCTTTGAAGGTGCAGATGTGCGGATGGATCCGGATGTGATGCGGCCCATTATGAACTCTCTCATTCACCTCGTTCGAAATTCGATCGATCATGGATTGGAATCACCTCATGAGCGAGAGATGGCTGGTAAACCGGAGCTAGGTACGATCACGATTTATTGCCAAGATCTGGCCCAGAGTTGGATCGTCGGCTTTACCGACGATGGTCGCGGCATCAATGTAGCAAAAATTGTGCAAAAGGTCTTGGAAAAGGGTCAGCTCACCGAAGGCGCTCTGGCGGCTATGAGTCCTGAACAAAAGCTGAGTTTGATCTTTCTCAGTGGCATGAGTACTTCCGAGAGTATCACCGATATATCAGGACGTGGCGTAGGTATGAGTGCGATTCAGAATGCAGTCGCTGATGCAGGTGGCCAACTCACGGTCGCCAGCCAGGAAGGGCAGGGTACATCGATTCGCATTGAGATTCCCAAAGTGCGCCAGGACTTGTATCTGAAGGCGAGTTGAGTCCGTGTTTGCTTAAGTTCGAGTACTCAGCTTTTTAAAGCTTGATGAAGCCAGCAGTTGTTCTGCTGGCTGTTTTTTTTTAGGCAATGCTTGCTGCAGCCATTCGAACCATCTTAGAGATTCTGCAGGCAGCTCTGCACGCGCTGCCGCTTTTCTTCTTCTGAGTTTGCCGGAGGCGGCGGCTGTTGACCGACATAGTGAGTGTAACAGCCGGTGGTGACCCCTGCTCCTTGCAGAATACTATTGCAGGATACGCCCGAAACCTCGTTCAGTTTAACCCATTGAACGGCGATTCGATTGCCATCTGCCGCTTGACCGCAGCTGATGAGCTTGGCACCTTCGGCCGCATCTTTTTGCAAAGTAGCCGAGAGCAGGTCAAGGTCCTGCAATTTGCCTTGGAGTGTCGCCCAGTCACAGGTGAAAGGGGCGCTACGGATCTCGGTGCAGGTTTTGGTATCAAACTGCCAGGTTTTGCCTTGATCCATGCATTCCTTCACCGGTCCCGACCAAGGAACGACGATCTGATCGCCTTTTACGCATTCCAAAAGGGGATTGCTGCTCGTTACGATCGGCGCCGGCTGTTCAGCCTTGGCATCACCATCTTTTGGTTCGCTACTCGTTGCGGCTTCTCCAGCTGCATCGGGTGCTCCGGCGAACTGATTTTGGGAGCAGGCCGGAAGCAACAAAAGCACAATCATCGGCAAAGTAAGAAACTGCATAGACGCTCCTCCATGGATGAACATCGTTATGCAAAAAAAAGACCAATATTTTCAAGTTATGGGATGTTTATTTTTATTGGCTGAGAGCAAAGATTAACTGGTTCTTTTTATTGACTATCGGAAAGTAGAATTCAGTCCTATGCCTTCATAAGGCACTGAAATAAATAATATAAAAAGCCCTTGTTAAAGGTTGGGACGAATTTCGGTTCAATGAAATCGCCCTTGATACCGATAAGCTAATGAAATTCTTTCTTATATACCTAAGCTGTCTTTCACGAAGCGGAAGTCAAAGCCGTTGTTTGACAGGCAGAAGCCCACTCATTGCAAGGATGCAACCGTTACAATTCTTTGCATATGAAGTACTTGGACACTAGGCAATGAATGGGAATGAATAGGACGTATATAGGAATAGCACTTGCATAAAGTAAGGTGCAAGTTTACCGAAGGAGTTCCTTATGAAAATTCTTCCAAGCAATATACTGCTGCTCTCTCTTGCGTTTGGACTCGGATCGTGTACCGACTCAAAATTCAAAGGGGCGGTTCCTGTTGAGCCTCCGCCAGAGAAATCTTTGCCAATTGAGGTCGCGGTCGCTGAGGTCATTCCACCTGCCCCCGTTCCCGCTCCTGTTGTTGACGAGCTCGGCAGTATCACCGACAACCATAGCGTATCCTTGAAAGTGGACGTGGTTTTTGCCATCGATACCAGTGCCAGCATGGATGAAGAGATTACTAATACGCAAAATAACTTGCAGAGAATGATTACGACCCTGAACAACGGTCGGATCGATTCAAGGATTCATCTGCTGCTGGACGTTCCCCTCACTGTGCCTGCTGGTACCGATCCCAACAAGGTCGCCTTTGTTTTTCAAAGAGTCGATTCCTCTGATGCGATCAGTCGCTTGAATAATCTGTTCAGTGGCCTTTATGCTACCAGCTATCGGAATCTGCAAAACGTTCCCCTTGCCGCACCGATGGCTTTTCGTAAGGATGCCAAGCTGGAGATCGTCGTGATTTCTGATGATAATGGTCAGGGTATGGGGAATCTGGCAGTAGACTTTGATCCAACGAAAAGTTTAAAGGCCACATTCAATGCCATTATCGGTTTGCCCACATCCAATGTTGCCAATGGAGCCTGCGATCTAGCCGGAATTGGCAGCGAATTCATCACCCTGGTGACCCAATCCAAAGGATCGAGCTTAGATATCTGCAGTCCTGATTGGTCGGCATTGATCACTCGTTTGTCGACGGATATGGTCAAGCGAAGCACGAGTTTTCCATTGAGCAAGAAGCCAGTCGATGCAAAAGCTTTGATTGTTCGCATCGATGGGCAAAAAATGGCTGATGTCGATTGGTCCTATGATCAGCAGAATAATGTGATCACCTTGATAAAGACCGATGCTGTGAAGGACGGTTCCAAATTAGATATTATCTATCGACCCATGGCCAGTTGAATCACTAGAATAAAGTTCTCTTGAACCCCAAGTCGAAGCCTTGGGGTTTTTGTCTGTTCTGCGGTTCGAAAATCCCTGCTAGGGGCTGTTGACGATTCGTTAAGTAAACTGCCTTAGGCCGAAAAACGCTAACATAACCGTATTCCTATCTAAACCTTGCCTTTGGCGTGTTCGTGATCTTCGCCCCATTACTTCGCCTTAAGTCTTATGGCAAGGCTTCTTTGGCGATGATCACGATCACGCCAAAGGCTAAGGCAAGAGACAAGGCAATGGCAAAGTCATCAAACGGAACAAAACGTCAACAGGCCCTATTTCCCGCCAAAAAAATTCAGCCTATCCCGGAACGTTCCTGATAGGATTTGTATGGTTTCGATGGATTTGGAGCCTCACCAGTCTCTATTTGCTATGCCATGAAGTGTGAGTTTCTTGGTGTGGACTGGGAAAATTGAGGGTACGCGCGAAAAGTGCTTTTAATCAGGCAGAGCATTTATCTAAAGAATTAAAAACCGAGGTCAATCGACAAACTCGTGATATCAAGTCGATTCTGTCCACGATTAAGCAAGGAATTTTCAGCATTCATTCGACTAAAG